>JBEBUO010000045.1:0-13885 GCA_040393285.1 Taibaiella helva
AAATACTTTACTTCACAATTTTAAATATATAATCCATGAAAAAAAACAGTTTACTCTTATTACTGTTGCTCCTCCAATTCATGATGTATGGCCGGGGCAATGGCAATACCAGTCTTTCAGCTCAGTCCTTGTCATTTCGGGAAAACCGGGGTCAGATCCGTGATCAGCAGGGTAACCCCAGAACGGATATTGATTTTATTTTGCAAGCTTCGGGGATGACCCTGTATGTAGGTAAGGGGCAATTGCACTACCAATTTATAAAACAGGAGGCTCCCGATGCTACTGTATATACACATGACAATCCTCCTGATCATTATCAGGTAGCAGGAAATACGACCATATCCCGTTTGGATGTGACGTTAGTAGGGGCCAATGATGCCGTACAATTGGTGAAGGACGAGCCGCAGGCTTCGAAATACCATTACTATACCGATGATAGTAAGGAAGGTATCACTAGTGTATCCAGCTATGGAAAGATTACCTACAAAAATATCTACCCTTCCATTGACTGGGTATTATACACCAATGGAAGTGAGCTGAAATATGATTTCATTGTGCACCCGGGTGGAAAAGTATCCGATATTCAGATGAAATATGCCGGCGCACAATCGCTGAAATTGGAGCAGGATGGCAGCCTTAAGGTAAGTGGCCCCCTTGGAAGTATTACAGAGGAAGCCCCCTATATCTATGAACAGGAGAGCCGAAAAGAAGTTAAGGGGAAATTTATCTTAAAGCAGCATACACTTAGTTATGAAACGGCTCCTTATAATGGCACTTTAGTCATTGATCCCGGGGTGGACTGGGCCAGCTATTTTGGCGGAGAGAATGCTGACGGGGCAATAGCCGTAGCCACTGATGCTGCAGGAAATGCATATGTTGCAGGTAAAGCAAAAAGTCTGCTGCAAATTGCAACTACCGGTGCCCATCAGGAAACCTTCAGCGGCGCTGCCGGTACGGATGGCTATCTTGCTAAATTTGACAGCCTGGGCGAGTTGCAATGGGCTACCTATTACGGAGGAACAGCCAGCTCCGGATTTTATATTACTACAGAGCCTAATGCCGTAGCTACAGATGCATTCGGACATGTCTACCTTGCCGGGATTACAAGTGCAGAAGTGGGTATTGCCACCCCTGGTACTTTCCAGCCTACCCGGGCTACCAATGCCTTTCAGCAAGGCTTTTTAGCACAGTTTAATACTGATGGAATCCGGCAGTGGGGTACTTATTACGGCGCGTCTCTGGGCCCGGGTCCTATAACTCAAAATGCCACATTAATTTATGCCGTAGCCTGTGATGGCCTTGGGCATGTGTATATAGGCGGACAGTCGGATTCCGCATCTACTTCCACAGGGGTGTTAGTGACAGCAGGTGCACACCAGACTACATATGGCGGTGCTAATAGTGATGGCTTATTGGTCAAATTTGATAGTACAGGAAACAGGGTGTGGGCCACGTATTATGGTGGGGAAAAACACGATAAGATTACTGCTGTTGTATGTGACGATGAGAATAATGTGTACATAACCGGAACCACTTACCAAAGTACTACAGGCATTGCGAGCCCCGGAGCATGGATTGATACAAATAATCCCAGCGTGGATGGCTATGTAGCAAAATTCAATAGCGATGGTGTAAGACAGTGGGGTACTTACCTCCACGGTGACGGTCTGGCGCTGGCTATAAGTCCTTTCAATCAATTATATGTGGCAGGATTCGTTCAATCGGCAGGATCGGATACCATGGTATATACGCCAGGCTGTCATCAGTCAACGCTCGTGCTAGGATCCTCCTTTAACGGTTTCCTGATGCAAATGAATCCTGAGGACGGTACCCGTAATTGGGGCACCTATTATGGTGCAGACAAGCCTACTTACGCTCGCTCAGTAGCCTGTGATGGAAAGGGTAATGTGTATTTATCCGGAGATACAAAGTCTTATGCTACGCTTACCACCGAGACCATTGCCACTGCCGGAAGTCATCAGGATACACTGGGATCCCCTGCTGGTAACTTCAACCCACCTGCGGACGCTTTCCTTGCCCTGTTTGACTCTACAGGTCAACGTAAATGGGCTACTTATTATGGCGGCACAGGTGATGAGAATGGTTACATAGCCTGCGATTCCTCAGGTGTGGTTTATATGACCGGTAATACCAAAAGCACAACCTCTATTGCCACTGCCGGGGCATATCAGGAGGAGTATAATGGTGTTTCGGATGCTTACCTGGTTCGCTTCCTGCCGGTAGACATTGCTATAACCTCTGTGCTGAGTCCGGGAAAAGATACGGTGTGCACCGGGGAAGTGCCTTTTGAACTGACCGTAATGAACCGGGGCCGCTTAGACAAAAATGATGACTTAACGATCAGCTACGAATATACGGGACCTGCTTCAGGCAGTGAGGAATTTACTTTTACCGGCGGACTAGCTGCCGGAGTTGAAGATACCTTCGACTTGGGTGTTTTTACGATGCCTTTTCCCGGCGATTATGATGTAACAGTATACCTGCATTATACCCGTAATGATCAGGAGCGTAATAATGATACCCTCCATTTTACTTTAACGGCAACCAATGCGGAACCTATGGCGGATATAGAGGTGAATCAAATAGGCACAGTATTTCATTTCAGCAATCCGTCTGCTCAGCCTTCCGATTATTACCTGTGGGATTTCGGTGATGGGGAGACCAGCACCGAGGCTAATCCAAGCCATGAATATGCGGTAACTGATGTCTACGAAGTTACCCTGATCATGACCGGATTTTGTGGTTCAGACACAGCTACTGTGATGGTGGAAGGGATAGGCGGAAATAGTATTCATGATGTGCAAGCAGCAGCTTTGCTTTCCATTTATCCTAATCCCGCAAAACAAATTTTATATGTGAAAGCAGACAGGTCGCTACAGCTGGAACATTATTCCATTGTCAATGTATTGGGACAGGAAATGCAAGCTGGCACGCTTAAGGATCAATCGCGTGTAAACTTGAACAGCCTGGCTGCCGGAAGTTACTTTATACGGATCAAAACCGATAAGGGAATAGTGAATAAGCAGTTTCAGATATTGGGCCGGTAACTGATATCAAACAACAGCCGCGTGTTGAATTATAGTGCATCAGAAAGCGATCACGGCACCGTTGCCGTGATCGCTTTCTGATTGTTTTTTGCTAGAAGCAAAATGAAAAACACTTTATACAGGTAGATCAATGATCAGGTAGGGTCTGCGATGCTTGGCATAAGCTATGACAACCATCGCTAAGAGCAACATGAAAGTAAATGCAGCACTACAGGTTGGGCAGCGCGATAAGTTATCGTTTTTTTTGATCCAGGGTGTTGACCCCCACTGTGTAGGCATAAACCGATGCAGGATAATAGTGGAGCTGTACGCCATTTAGTTTGGTGGTAAATTCTTTATCAATGGTCGTAACAACGGCTGATGACAACCGATTACGGGTACAAAAATCCAACAGACTTTTTAATGCAGCGGGTTTTTCCACATAGCGATTGCTCCATTTAATTTCGGCACACCACTTGGGTTTTAGCCTGCTGTCATCCAGATCTATCATATCCACCTCTCCCTCGCTACGCCCCATTTTCCATCGGGCATATTTCAGGTTCATACGGTCCCGGTGCATCCATTGGCCAAACAAAGCAGTCTCTACCATATTTCCGGCCTCATCATCTGTTGGCGATACCGGCGAAAACAGGGCAGTACGCAACGAAGGATTCGTCAGGTAGATCTTAAAAGCCGTTATCCGCTTGAAGTGACGGGCATTTTCATCCACTTTGTGAAGTACCCTGATCAGGAAAGCGGCTTCCAGGTACTCCAGGTATTTGTTGAGCTGCTGCCTGTCTAGTCCGCTTTCTTTACAGAGTGTAACCGGCGAAAATTCCTTACCTGAATGATAGGCGAGGTAGGCAAAGAAGCGGTTCAGTTCCTGCACATCCCTGATGCCATATAAGGCGGGTAAGTCACGAAGCAATACTTTGTCAATAATGTCGCTACGAATATAGCGGGCCATATTATTCTGTATGGTTTCTGAAAAAATAACCTCCGGGTAGCCACCATAGTTGATGTAATTAAAAAACTGTGTATTCAGCTCTTTGATGGCTACTGCCGAGTAAAATGGGACCTCCTTGTTCAGCCACTTAGTGGTGGTGGGTTTCACTAGGTGGGTCAGCTTCTGTAGGTGTAAAAACTCCTGGAATGTAAGCGGGGGCAATACGAATTCTGTAAAGCGACCGGCGCCACTTTCGCTGCTTTTCATTTGTAAGGCGGCAGCGGCCGATCCGGTAACGATAAATTTGGTCTTGGGGTAACTGTCTACGAGAACTTTCAGGTGGCGTTCCCAATTTTTAAGGTACTGGATCTCATCAAAAAAGACAAAGCAACCCTCAGCTTGTTTGCCCCCAGAGGCTTGTATGGCTTGTTGCAGCAGGTCTTCTAAAGATAAATTGATATAGATCGGATTATCAATGCCGATAAAAAATACCTTTCCGGCGGCCGTGCCTTTGTTCATTAGCTCGCCGATGGCCTGGTGGATCATCACGGTTTTGCCTACCCGCCGTGGCCCCACCACAATCACGGCGCGCTTTACCGATACCTGAGTTACAAAGGGCAAAAACAAGTCAAAATACAAACGTTTTGGCAGTAGGCTGAGCTCTTCATTAAGCTTACCATTCGACCACCAGGGGTTTTCGAAGCGTAGACGTTCCTGTATCTTAGCTGTTGGAATAGCGTAAGTTTTTTTCATTTTTATCACTATTTGTGGAATTTTGTAAAAATAACTATACAAAAATATCACTATTTTTACAAAATGTATGATTTAGTGATTTTTTTATGATTTTGTGGCCTTATTTCTACAATTATTGGACGTATCGGGTTCATTTTGGCACGTGGATTTACCGGATAACCTTTAATAAGGGCACAGGAGCATTCCTGCTGGCCAAAGCAGGTTCGTAATGTTATCGTCCGTAAAATGTCTGCACGGTAAAGTGTTTGTTGTTATGCTCCCTATTTTGATGCGCCTTATTCTTGTATCAAGCCGCGGGCTATGGCCACACGGATAAGTTCATGCAGGCTTTGTGACTTCCTATGCCAGCAAAAACGCTAGCCACTCCTTTTATTGAATCAGCCCCAATTGAATGGCTTTCCGTACCAGGCCGGCCACATTTTTTACACTAAACTTAAAGAACAGGCTTACCCTATGGTTCTCTACAGTACTCTGACTGAGATTCAGGATTTGGGCAATTTCTGAACTCGTTTTTTCGTCTGCTATAAATTCCAATACCTGGCGTTCCCTTTTGGAGAGCGTAGGCATACTTCGGGCGCTATGCACGTCTACCAGTTCAAAGGCCATCTTCTCCCGGAGCGCGGTATCAATATATTGTTTCCCGCGCATCACGGTTTCTATAGCTTCGATTAACGTTCGTGTGGTGGCACTTTTCAATAGATAACCCTTAACCCCGTTTCGAAACATGCTCCGCACATGGAAAGTCTGGTCCATATTGGTCAGCACGATAATGGCTACATCCGGATAGTCATGTGAAATAATACCTGCCAGCTCATCGCCCTGTTTATCCGGCAACTGTATATCCAATAGTAAAACATCGGGTGATTGGCGCTTCATGTTTTTCAATAACTCCTGGCCGCTATGGGCCACGAAGCAGAGCTCGACCAGGGGATGGTCTTTCAGGATCATTGAAATGCCATTGGTCACAATCATATGATCATCAGTAATACTCACTTTTATTTTCATGTGCACTGTTTTCTTAGTTATCGTACGTAAAGGTGGTATTATTCAGCACATTATTTTCTGCATTGATTTCAATTTCTATCGTAGTGCCGTTTCCGTTTTCGGAGTGGATGTTAAAGTTTCCGTTTAGTTTGGCGATACTGTCTTTAATACTGGATAAGCCCATGCCCTGATGTTGTAATGCTGCTGTGGTATTCATGCCCTGACCATTGTCCTCTATCGTGATCGACAGGGTCTTGTCAAACTGGCTGAGTTGTACCAAAAGGTAATCTGCTTTGGCATGTTTCACTACATTTTGCACCAGCTCCTGAACTGTGCGATAGATCAGTAGCTCTATATTATCGTCTAAGCCGCCGATATATCCCAGGTACTGGTAATTGACCTTAATGCCAGTTGCCCGTTGTATGTCATTGCAATAAACCCTTATGGCCTCTGCCAGTCCCAGGCGTAACAAGAGTTCCGGCATCAGGTGATGGGCTGTATTACGTACCTCCATCAGCGTATGATCCAATAAATGTAAAGCACCGGTATAATCTTGTTCACTGTTGCTTAAGCCGTTGCTATTATCATCCCAGATATTCCCCAGCCACATTTTTAAAGTAGAGAGATTGCCGCCTATATTATCGTGCAGTTCTTTAGCTAACCTGCGTCGTTCCTTTTCTTCCCCATCCATAGATGCACGCCAGGCAGCAATTTCCAGGGCTTGTTGTTCCGATTGCCGGTGAAGGCGGCGGCGGTAACGCAAATAGAGACCTGAGGACACGCCGGCCAGCAACACCACCAAGCTTATAGAAAGCAGTATCATCCGGTTGCGTTCAATCATCGCCTGCTGTTGGGATATTTTCAAGCGGTTGCTTAGGATTTCATTATCCTTCTGGGCGGTCTCAAACTGGTATTGCAGGCCGAAGACGGCGTTGGCCATTTCGGTGCGATCTATGCTGTCTTTTGCGTCAACATTCAGGCTGTAGTATTTTACGGCCTGTTGATATTGCCCCATCGCTTCGTAGACTCTTGCTAGTGTCACATAGTAGTTGGCCAGTTCCGTGCTGACCTTATACTTATCTGCCTCCTGTATTGCCTGTTCCAATAGCGTGGCTGCCTTTTTATACTCCTTCAGCAGGAAATAACACTCGCCGAGTTTGGCGTATTGGAAGCCCATATTCGGTCCTCCCTCAGGTACTTTTATGGCTATGGCTTTTTCAAAATACGTAATCGCCTGATCGTATTGTTGCTGATCCATATGGTAAACGGCAATAGAGGTAAATACTCCTTCTTCCAGATCTGGCATAGGGTATTGGCGCGCTAATTTCAAAGCCTGCGCCAGGTAGGCTATGCCGCTAGTGACGCTATCTTCCTGTTCCATATGGACATAGAAGTCACCTAGGTTTCTGTAGATCTTGCCCTTCAATTCTGCCAGTTTGAATCTGTAGGTACTATCCTTCGGTTGCGGTTTTTCCTTTATCGGTGCTCGGTGGGGACCTGTTTCTTTATCTAAGGCCAGGCTGATAGCTAACGCTTTATGGAGGTATTCTAGTTGTTTTTCTTCGGCTTTTAATAGCCGGAACACTTCGCTAACATTGTTATAGCTTGTTGCTGCTGCATATTTGTTGCCTTCTGCGCTTGAAAGCGCCGCAGCTTTCAGGAAATAATAAGCTGCTGAATCCAGTTTGTTTGCACGTAGTTGAACAATGGCAAAGTTACTGTATAGCGGAGCAAGCCCTGGCTGATGTTCTTTGTTTTGACGAACAATCTGTATGGCT
Organism: Taibaiella helva; assembly: GCA_040393285.1. Taxonomy (GTDB): domain Bacteria; phylum Bacteroidota; class Bacteroidia; order Chitinophagales; family Chitinophagaceae; genus Taibaiella; species Taibaiella helvus_C. The sequence continues at coordinate 7,509 of JBEBUO010000045.1, forward strand.
TCCTGTAGCAAAGCCGCTGCCTTATCCCATTCTCCTTTATTTCCATAGTCGTCGCCTAAACGTCTTAATGCTACCAATATAGCTCTTTTGTAATGGGCTTTTCTGGAAAGGTCCAATAAATCCTGATAAACACTAATGCTGCTGTCAATAGAGATACGGCCTTCTTGCACCTCTTTTTCTATTTTCTTAAATCTATTATAGATGGCTACCGTATCATTATGGAGGATGGTATTTTTATGGTCATATTGTGCTACGGACGTAAGACAAAAAGATAGCATACAAAATAGCAGCGCTAATAATTTAGAAACGAAACAATCAGGATACCACCTGCGTATTGATTTTAAGTAAAGGACAAGAGGAAAAGACATTTCAGGTTTATTAAAGGTGCTTTTTACATCAACTTTTATTAAGCCTAAAGGTACTTTTTTAGCAGGAAAATAGGAATGCTTGCTACCTAAATTAGGTGTTTTCCTTAATAATAATTGTGAAAGTACCTAATAAGATAACTATCGATAAATATATCTTTGTAGCTAAGAATAAAATGAATTTTACGATAAAATTCGTGAAATATAACATGTTGGCTATTGTTGCCAAAACAATGGGTTAGCTAATATAGAAGGAAAAATTATGAAGAAATTAATTACCAATGGGCTGCTGATTTTTCTTTTGGGTAGTATAAGCTTACGCTTTGAGATAGCTTCCGCCCAAAGCTATATGCGGCCAGAAAATAATATCTGGCTGAGCGGTGGAATACAGGCGCTTGGGGAAGGTATTGATTTTAATAGTGGTGTTCCGGAGCCGGTTTCTGCTTCCTGGCAGACCACTTGGATTTCGGGCAGCGCTTCCATATGCGATGCAGAGGGAAATCTCTTGTTTTATTCGGATGGCAATATTGTCTGGGATCGAAATAATAATATAATGCCCAACGGATGGGATATCAATAACAATGGGAGCATGGCGCCTAATACATTTTATATAGATCCGGCTTTCGGCATGTCCAGCGGGAATTATGATGGCGTAGTAATCATACCTATGGCGGGCAGTAGCCATAAATATTATATATTTAGTTCCCCCTTTCTCTATAGGTATAATGGTTACGGATATTTACCTGAATGGACCGGTAATTTATACGGAACTGTGGTAAATATGGAGCTCAATAATGGCCTCGGCGGAGTGGATCCCAATTACAAAGGTTTATTGCTGGCCGATTCGATGGCGGGAAATTTGCATGCGGTTGTAGGTGACAATTGCGATTTCTGGCTGCTGGGCTATGGCTCCGGTGGCAGCTATAAAGCCTTTCATATCACGGCAGAGGGTTTTGATTCTGTGCCGGTTGTTTCCACCCTGATGCCCCCGTTGAGCCCTTATGTAGGCGAGCTCAATATGGCTCCCAACCGGCAAAGAGGGGCTATGGCCAGCTACTCCGAGGTGCAGGTCGCGGATTTCGACCCGGCCACGGGCCAGTTTTCTGGCGGCATCCTCATTGGAACACAGTATACCAGTAATATAGCCTTTTCGCCCAATAGTCAATTGATCTACCTTTCCGGCCTGATTGGTCTGCGCCAATACGACCTGAACAACCTGGCTACCCCTTTTGCCCTGCTTACCTTTAATAATATGACCGCTTATGAATATGATGCACCCTTAAGACTGGGTCCCGATAATAAAATCTATCTGAGCTATTATTCCTCGGCCTTGGGTGCCGCTGTAGGTGCGCATATCCTGCAGCCGGATGTATTTGGCTCCGGCTGCCAGATGGAGTTGATTCAGAATCAATCGCTTCCCTTATTGGAAACCGATTGGTGGGATATTGATTACCTCTTTCCCAACGAAATTCCGGTGCTGACTTATGATACAACCTCTGTAGTCCGGGAAGTACCGCTTTGTTTTGGCCAGCCTACATTATTGTTTCCGGAAGACACTTTGGGGTCAGATTATCATTGGCTGGTCAATACCGTAGGTACTACTTATATCCGCCAGGGTGATGATACCACCAGGACGCTTACGGCTACCAGCCCTGGTACTTATGCGGTACAATATTTCAGCAGTGATCCCTGCACCTTTCACCAGGATACCTTTATCGTGAAGAGCGTTAGCTTTTCACTTTATTTAGGTCCTGACCAGACATCCTGTGAAGGGGAGCCGATAGCATTGGAAGCAGATGTTCCCGGAGGCACTTATCTGTGGCCTGACGGCAGTACGGGAAGCAGTTACCTTGCCGACACCTCGGGTACCCATTGGGTAGCTGTGACCAAAGGTGGCTGTACGGCAACAGATAGCATCGGGTTAACGATCATTGATATCAACCAGGACCTGGGTAATGATACCACACTTTGTTTTGAGGAACCGGGTAAGTACATTACCCTAAATGTAGACCTGTCATCAGGTGGTACTGCTTTATGGAGCACAGGTAGTACAGCTGCTAGTATACAGGCAAGTGACAGTGGCTTATACTGGGTACAGATAACGAATAAGGAATGTGTGGGCGCAGACAGCATCTACCTGCACCGACAGTATTGCGACTGTCCGATGCTGTTTCCTACAGCCTTTTCTCCAAATAGTGATGGGGTAAACGACCAGTTTAAGCCGGCACTTTCGGCCGCCTGTCCGGTATCCGAATACAAGATGCAGGTCTATAATCGCTGGGGTCAGATGTTGTTTGTCAGCTACCGCGCAGATGAAGGCTGGGATGGTAGCTATAATGGTCAGCCGGCAGATGTAGGCACTTATTATTACCAAGTACAAATGAAGACCGGTGTCCGCGAAGTAGAAACAATAAAGCAGGGTGATTTTGTATTGATCCGCTAAGCAAAGCTGGATACACCTGAAGAAATTAAACTGAATATAGGAAATACTTTACTTCACAATTTTAAATATATAATCCATGAAAAAAAACAGTTTACTTTTCCTGTTCTTGTTGCTACAGCTGTTTGCCTATGGACGGAAAGATAATAGCCCCGCGCTACAGGCCCAGCAGCTTTCCTTCCAGGAGAACAAAGGCCAGATCCGCGACCGGAAAGGTAACCCGCGAACAGATATTGACTTTATCCTACAAGCGCCGGGCATGACCCTGTATATCGGCCAGGGTCAATTGCATTACCAGTTTATCAAAGAGCAGCCCCGGGACACGGCAAGTTATACCCGAGACAATCCACCCAAACACTACCAGGTAGCCAGTGGCTTTACGATCTCCCGCCTGGACCTAAGTCTGGAAGGCGCCAGTAAAGATGCTATAGCTTTGAAGGAAGATCCGAGGAAGTCAAAATACCATTACTATACAGGAAGTAACTCTGACGGTGTTACCGGCGTGCAGGCTTACGGCAAGATCGTCTATAAGAATATTTATCCTTCCATAGACTGGGTACTTTACACTAATGGCAAAGGTTTGAAATATGATTTCATTGTTCATCCCGGCGGAAAGGTGTCTGATATCCGGATGAAATATGAAGGTGCCCAGTCAATACGACTACAAAATGACGGTAGCCTGAAGGTAGGCTGTCAGTTAGGTAGCCTCACTGAAGAGGCACCCTATAGCTATGAACTGGAAGGTAAGCAGGCGGTAAACAGTAGTTTTATCCTGGATCAGAATATTTTAAGCTACCGAGTAGCCCCTCATAACGGAACCCTAGTGATTGACCCAGGAGTAGAATGGGCTACTTATTTTGGTGGAGACGGATCGGATCACACGCAAAGTAACTTTACAAACAATAACATGGCTTATGATCCTGACGGGTATATTTATATTTCTGGACTCACTACCAGTCTTTTTAATTTAGCGACTACAGGAGCTCATCAGGATACCTTTGGGGGAGGCTTTCAAGATGGGTTCTTAGCTAAATTTGATACTTTGGGTCAATTGCAATGGACCAGCTACTATGGCGGAGATGGATTGTTAGATAATACATCTACAGCATTATCAGGAAGCGAAGTGGTAGCGACGGTAGGTTGCGATGCCTTCGGTAACGTATATTTAGCAGGCACCACCTTTTCGGCTACAGGAATGGCAACCCCGGGCAGTTACCAAGATACGGGTAGCTCAGAGGCAAGCGAAAGAAATTATGCTGGCGGCGCTAACGGTTATCTGGTAAAGTTTAATGAATCTGGTATTCGACAATGGGGGACTTATTACGGAGCTTCTACATCGATGACCGCTTTTTTAGCTGTATCCTGTGACCCTGGTGGAAATGTTTACGTGGGTGGCTATGCAGATTCCAGCAGTTCTACAACAGGCGCCCTGGTGACGCCCGGCGCTCATCAAGCAGTATATGATGCTCCTCCCCCTTTCGTGATTCCATTTCCGGGCTTCCCTGCACAACCCTATTTCAACGGGTTGTTAGTGAAATTCGACAGCAGCGGAAATCGGCAATGGGCAACTTACTTTGGTGATGATGCGCTTTCCGGATCTTCTAGAATAACGGATATTGCCTGTGATGTCATGGGTGACGTATATATCACAGGCGCTGGTACCGGTGGGAGCGTAACTCAAGGAACCCATGAAGACGTATTAAATCCGAATGTTAATGGCTTTCTTTCGAAATTTGACGCTACCGGCGAACAGATTTGGGGCTCTTATCTGAACAGCAATACAAATGTCTTATTTATAGATTCTTTTCAACATTTATATGTGGCCGGTTCGGTTAGTAATACGGGCTCAGATTCTTTTATCGTTACTCCGGGTTGTTATCAGCCGAATACGATCAGTAGTTCCACGACTGGAACCTCCAATGGGTTTTTAATACAAATGAATCCGGATAATGGAACGCGTAATTGGGGTACTTATTATGGAGCTGAAGGAACAACATATGTTTATGACGTGACCGCGGATTATCAAGGCAAAGTCTATATAGCCGGCAGCACTAATTCTTATGGTGATCCGTTTACTTATACCATTGCAACCCCCGGCGCCTATAAAGATACCTTGACCACGGGGACATCATCTTACGACAACGATGCTTTCGTAGCACAGTTCGATTCTATAGGATCTCGCAAATGGGCAAGTTATTATGGAGGGGCGGGTGATGATCAGGGTACAGCGCTAATCTGTGACCAAACTGGCGCTCTTTATATGTCAGGAACTACGCGCAGTGACTTGGGTATTGCCATCTCCGGGGCACATCAGGATACGCTGAACGGCGCTGCTGATGTATTTTTAATGCGCTGGTTACCCGTAGATATGGCATTGACCGATGTGGTGAGTCCGGATCGAGATACGGTTTGTTCAGGTGAACTACCTTTTTCTGTATCGGTAAAGAACCAGGGACGGATGGATTTGCTAGATACCCTGAAAATCAGCTATAGCTTCACCGGCCCGGCAACAGGCAATGCCGACTTTCTGTTTACGGATGACCTGGCAGTGGGGCAGGAAGTCACTTTTGATCTCGGTGTTTTGGATATGCTTTTCCCTGGTGATTATGAGGTTACAGTGTATCTACATATTTCCCGTGGCGATCAGGAACGCGACAATGACACGCTCCGTTTTACCCTGACAGCTACCAATGCGGAGCCTGTAGCGGATATAGAAGTGAACCAGGTAGGTACCGTATTCCATTTCAGTAATCCATCTGCACAACCTTCTGATAGCTATTTCTGGAGCTTTGGCGACGGGGAAACGAGTACTGAGCCTAATCCAAGTCACGAATATGCGGTAACGGATACTTACCAGGTGACTTTGATCATCACCGGTTTCTGTGGCTCGGACACGGCTACTGCTTCCGTATTCGGTATAGGGGGCAACGGCATTGATGAGCTGTTGCTGTCAGGTACACTTTCTGTCTATCCCAATCCGGCTAAGCAAGTGCTGTATATCACTGCAGACAACAAGCTCCAACTGGAAAGCTATTCCATTGTGAACGTCCTCGGACAGGAAGTGCAAGGTGGTTCGCTTAAAATGCAAAGCAGTGTGAATGTAAGTGGTCTGGCTTCGGGAAGCTATGTGATCCGCATCCGGACCGACAAGGGAATGGTGAGCAAGCAGTTCCAATTGTTAGGTAGGTAGCGAAGAAGCAGTAAGAAAATGAATGTTTCATAACAAAAGCAGAAAGTGGTCCGGGCTGATATAGCAAAGACCACTTTCTGATCGTTTGCTTAGGATAGGAAGAAAGAAGCACTTTATGCAGGTAGGAGCAACGATATAGCAATCCTTATAGTAACAACTTTGGGACGCAAACTTAGAAGCCAGTCAATAACTTTAAGATGTGGGTAATTTGTATATAGAACACAAGTATAGTACTATCGCTGCAAGCGATATAACAGCACGTCTCGCAAAACGTCAACCTTTAAAAAAAACTCAATTTCCGTATTTACACGTAGAAATAGGCGGTTTGGAACATGTAGCTTTGCGCGCAAGGAGGGAAGGCAGGTGTATGCTGGATAGCAGG
>JBEBUO010000046.1:0-13500 GCA_040393285.1 Taibaiella helva
GGAGCAAACCACTACCGGCGGTTCGGGAAATGTTTTTAGCTGTTGGGATTCGATGTAAGCTATACCCTGTGCCACCCCCGTTGTCGGGATCACCTGCATGCCTGTGGCGCTGCTCTGGTGTATGATCTGCGGCACCTGTTCCCGGCGGCTATTGGGGTGGTTGTAATAGGCCCGGCCTCCCGTAAAGGGGTCATCACCTTTGGCCAGCAGTTGCAGCATCATTTCATAAGGACGCCAGCCCATTCCCAACATCAGACTTTCATCCCGGTAGTATGGACTCACGTAGTCATAAGGCTTTAATAAAAAGCCCGTAGCTAACTGGATAGCTTCGTGGCCCCGGGAAGTGGAATGCACATATTTACAAATGCTCCTGTTGCTTTCGTAAATATCGGCCATAGCTCCGGCGGTCCTCATCAGGCGGTAAGCCTTTATTAAAATATCATTACCAAGCATGTGTTCAATTTTGGGATGGCCGCAAATATAGGAAATTGTTAGTGGAGGCGCTTTCTTCAAGGCTGCCAATTTTTACCGCTCCGACTTGTGATTTGGCAATTTGACTGCCAGTTACACCATATATATTCCAATTGCCATCCCCAAAACTGCAAAAATGGCAAGTTTGTATTGATGGCATATTTTTGGTGCTCCCTTGAATACCCGGCCTACCGGGGAACTTTTTTTAAAACATTAAATATTAATCAAATACTATGGCTAAAAAAATGAGCATTACCCCGCTTCACGACCGTGTGATCGTGAAACCGGCTACAGCAGAAACAAAAACTGCTGGTGGCATTATTATCCCCGATACGGCTAAAGAAAAGCCTCAGCGCGGAACAGTGGTTGCTGCAGGCCCCGGTAAGAAAGACGAGCCGGTAACTGTAAAACCAGGCAACGAAGTTTTATATGGCAAATATGCAGGCACCGAGATCACTATTGACGGGCAGGACCTGCTGATTATGCGCGAAAGTGATATTCTGGCTATCGTATAAGCAAATCCTGCTATAAAGGTATATCCTCGTATACGAAACTAATATTTCTTAATACTTACTATAATAATATAAAATATAATGGCTAAACAAATCTTATTTAATATAGACGCCCGCAATAAAATGAAAAAGGGCGTGGACACGCTGGCAGATGCCGTAAAGGTAACCCTGGGCCCCAAAGGCCGTAACGTGGTCATTGATAAAAAATTCGGTGCTCCTGCTGTAACCAAGGATGGCGTAACGGTAGCCAAGGAAATTGAATTGGAAGACGCTATTGAAAACATGGGTGCGCAAATGGTGAAAGAAGTAGCCAGCAAAACAGCCGACATTGCCGGTGATGGTACCACTACGGCTACCGTTCTGGCCCAATCCATCATTAGCGAAGGATTGAAAAACGTAGCTGCAGGCGCTAATCCTATGGACCTGAAACGTGGTATCGACAAAGCAGTAACTGCGGTTGTCGCTAACCTTAAAAAACAAGCGCAGAAAGTAGGTAACGACAGCGAAAAGATTGAGCAAGTAGGTACCATTTCTGCCAACAACGATAATGAGATCGGCAAACTGATTGCTACAGCTATGGCTAAAGTGGGCAATGAAGGTGTCATTACCGTAGAAGAATCAAAAAACACAGATACTACAGTAGCTGTAGTAGAAGGTATGCAATTTGACCGTGGTTACCTGAACCCTTACTTCGTAACCAACACGGAAAAAATGCAGGTAGAACTGGAAAACCCTTACATCCTGATTTTTGATAAGAAAATCAGCACCATGAAGGATATCCTGGGCATCCTGGAAAAAGTGGTACAAAGTGGCCGTCCCCTGTTGATCATTGCTGAAGATGTAGAAGGCGAAGCACTTTCTACCTTGGTGCTGAACAAATTACGCGGATCACTCAAAGTGGCAGCAGTAAAAGCGCCTGGTTTTGGTGATCGTCGTAAGGAAATGTTACAGGATCTGGCTGTACTTACCAGCGGTGTTGTAATCAGCGAAGAAATGGGTTACAAACTGGAAAACGCCGACTTTAGTTACCTGGGTCAGGCCGAAACCATTACCATTGATAAGGACAACACCACTATCGTAGGCGGTAAAGGTAAAAAAGCTGACATTACTGCACGCATCAACCAAATTAAAGCACAAATAGAAACCACTACTTCTGATTACGATCGGGAAAAACTGCAGGAGCGTCTGGCCAAATTAAGTGGCGGTGTAGCTGTACTGTATGTAGGTGCTGCTACTGAAGTGGAAATGAAAGAGAAGAAAGACCGCGTAGATGATGCCCTGCATGCTACCCGTGCAGCTGTAGAAGAAGGTATCGTACCCGGTGGTGGTACTGCCTTTATCCGCGCCATCGCTGCCCTGGCTAAGCTGGAAGGAGATAATACCGACGAAAGTACCGGTATTGCCATTATTCGTCGTGCGCTGGAAGCTCCTATCCGTACTATCGTTGAAAATGCGGGTCTCGAAGGTTCTATCGTGGTACAAAAGATCAAAGAAGGTAAAGCTGACTTTGGCTTCAACGCCCGCACCGAGACTTATGAAAAACTATTCACTGCAGGTGTTATAGATCCTACTAAAGTGAGCAGGATTGCATTGGAAAATGCGGCTTCTATCGCTGCTATGTTACTGACTACAGAGTGTGTGATTGCCGACAAGCCTGAGCCTAAAAGTGCTGCTGCTATGCCCCCTATGCCGGGCGGCGGTATGGACATGGGCTACTAAGCCGGTGACTGCAATAAACTATAGCATAAAACAGAGCCCCTTGAATCATTTCAGGGGGCTTTTCTTTTTATTAATTACAAGCAGGTTATGAGCAAGCGCTAAGAGGCCACGCCCTCGTAACTTACTTCCAGTATCTTAAACTCCTTAAGGCCCGCAGGCATCTTCCAGGATACCGTATTCCCCTTTCTAAAGCCAATAAGAGCGGCTGCCATGGGTGTCAGAATCGATATTTTCCGTTTACTGATATCAGCAAAGGAGGGCATCACAATCTTAAACTCCGTTTTCTTTTTACTTTCTGTTTCCTCCACCACTACCTTAGAGTTAAGGCGGATGACATCGGGTGGCAAGGCATCATCTTTAACGATAGTGGCCCTGCCCAGTTCATGAGCCAGGGACATGGAGTTATCAGCAGCGTTCCCCGCATATTGTTTTAGCTGGCGATAGTCCTCTTCGCAGATCAGTACGGGATTTTCATTATTATTCATAACAGGATGTTTTTAAAAAATTTATAAAAAATACAAAACCAGGCTTCTGGCAACAGCATGTTGGCGTTATTCCTTTAGCAATATTTGTTTTTAGAGAATAGAAAAACCAAGGCCTACCCCCGAAACTGTTTATACATGTGTCAGGTTCGGGGTAATAGCATCAAAGTCTTTAAAGTTGGAGATTACATACACCCGCGCCTTATAGCAGGAAACAGGGTATAACTGCACATGACACACCCGCTCGACCATAGCGCCATGACATGGCCTATGGCTTGATACAAGGTTATCGATGAAGCGCAGCAGCATAATGATGGCAAGTTACGAATATGTTTCTAATAAAACCGGCCTGACAGATATTTACCCACCAATATGAAATAATATTAACTTTGATTCCGCTAATTTGATCTTATGAAGAAAATACTGCTTCCCGTTTTATGCTTACTGCTAGCCCTGGGCTGCAACAATATGACCGCTACCAATACAGACCAGGAAGCGGCACAGGCCTTTATCGACTCTTTTACCACGGAATACCAGAAATTAATTACCCTAGCCTCAGAAGCTTCCTGGCAGGCCAATGTAGCGATTAGGGAAGGAGACACCAGCCTGGCCTGGGCACAACAAAAAGCTGATGAGGCTGCAGCGGCCTTCACCGGCAGTGTTGCCAACATTGAAAAAGAAAAGGGTTTGCTAACACGCCGGGATCAGCTGAGCCCCTTGCAGGTGAAACAACTGGAAACCATGCTGTACTTAGCTGCCAATAACCCGCAGACCATTCCTGAGGTGGTGAAAGACAGAATTAAAGCAGAAAGCGAACAAACACAGAAATTGTATGGATTCCGCTATACACTGAATGGAAAACAAGTAACGACCAATGACCTGGACGATATCCTGAAAACGGAAATCCATCTGGATAAGCGGCTGGCCGCCTGGAATGCCAGTAAAGAAGTAGGCAAAAACCTGAAAGAAGGTTTGGTGCACCTGCGCGAGCTGCGCAACCAAACCGTACAAGCCCTGGATTACCCGGACTATTTCTCCTATCAGGTATCCGATTATGGCATGAGTGCCAATGAGATGATGCAAACCATGGACCAACTCATGGCCGACCTCTGGCCACTCTACCGGGAGCTGCATACCTATATGCGCTATGAGCTCAGCCAAAAATACGGACAACAGTCAGTACCCGATTACTTGCCGGCCCACTGGTTACCCAACCGCTGGGGCCAGGACTGGAGCCCCTTTGTTACCGTACAGGGCCTGAATTTAGACAGTGTACTGAAAACCAAATCTGCAGCATGGGTGGTACAAGAAGGTGAAAAATTATACACCAGCCTGGGCTTTCAGCCCCTGCCGGATGTGTTTTGGCAAAAATCAAATCTCTATCCCTACCCTGCCGACTCGGCAGTAAAGAAAAACAACCATGCTTCAGCCTGGCATATGGACCTGGATAAAGATGTGCGCAGCCTGATGAGTGTAACGCCAAACGCCGAGTGGTACGAAACGGTAAACCACGAGTTGGGCCATATATATTACTACATGGCCTATGCCAGGCCCGAAGTGCCCATATTGTTGCGCGAAGGCGCCAACCGTGCCTACCACGAAGCAGTAGGCACTATGATGGGCATGGCCGCCATGCAAAAACCTTACCTGGTCGGGCGTGGATTGGTAGCTGCCGATGCGCAGACAGATAGTATCCAGTCGCTGCTTAAAGAGGCCATGAATGCGGTTGTCTTTATCTACTTTTCCTCCGGAACCATGAGCCATTTTGAAAAAGAGTTGTACGCCGACCAGCTTCCCCGGGAGCAGTTCAACAAGCGCTGGTGGGAGCTGGCCAAAAAATACCAGGGTATCATACCACCTGCCGAGCGTGGTGAAATGTACTGTGATGCCACGACCAAAACGCACATTAATGACGATGCCGCCCAGTATTATGATTATGCGCTTTCCTACGTCATCCTGTACCAACTGCACCAGCATATTGCCACCCAGATCCTGAAGCAGGATCCCAGGGCCACCAACTATTATGGTAGTAAGCCGGTGGGCAATTTCCTGAAGGGCATCCTCAGCAAGGGAGCGACGCAAGACTGGCAGACCCTGCTGAAAGAAAATACCGGACAGACCCTGAACGCCAAAGCCATGCTCGACTATTTCGCGCCATTGGTGCAATGGCTACAAGAGCAAAACAAGGACCGGAACTATACCTTGCCGGAAAAGATGTAGGGTTTCCGCTCCCTGTTGTGCTATCTTGAGCCGTTAATGAGGCGCAGTTGCTGTCCCTGTGTGTTGGTCAGCAACACCTCTGTATAAAATAGGGCGGCTAATGTCGATTCCGTGGGATACCAGGGGCGCCCTTCGGCAGCCAGGATCAACAAGCCTTCATCATCGCCCAGCACGGTAAATTGCGCGGCAGGAGGCTGTTTCGAAAAATAGGGTAAGCCGTAAGCTGTGGATAGGCTGGCCGCCGTTTGGGGCACATGCGCGCACACCCAGCCCACTTCACTGATGCTGATCAGCAAATGGCCGGTAAAAGGCGACTCGTCCTGCTGCTGTAAATCGAACCGCACGATGTATTCCAGAATATTGCCACATGGATCTTTGAAATAAAAAGACCGCGCATCCCAGGCCTCAAATTCGGCTACCGGCCGGCCATCCGGCAAGGGCAGGATAGACACGTGAGCCTGTAGCAGCGCCATCGCCTCCTCCAGTTTATTATCCGGAAGGGTAAAGGCCAGGTGATACACCGGATTGATGGCAGTAGCCTTATAAAATACCAGGCGGCTACTCCCTGCCTGTAGCCGGAGTTCCTCCTCCGTACGGTACAGCAATGGGAGATCCAGCACCTCAACATAAAAATGCTGGCAGGCATCCAGGTCATTACAGAGCAGGCCGACTTCATTTATTTTCATAGCTATTGTTCCCGATGGGTAAGGTAAGATGGATATGGATAAAAAATTATGCCCTCTATCATTGGTATGGAATGGATGGGGCTTCATGCCACTTAAAATCGCCTTACATAAAGATACAAATATCTGTCGGACTTAGCGAAAGCCCTCATGATGATCCTGCTAAAACATAATTCCCCACAATAACCGTAAATTGCAGGCGCTTCCTAATTTATTGGATAAAAAACGTAAAACATGTCTGTTGTATCACTAAAAAACTATACTGCCGGCCAGTGGGTGGCCGGCTCGGGCGAGGGTGAGCTACTCCATAATGCACTTACCGGCCAGCCCATTTATAAAGCCAGCAGCCAGGGTATCGATTTTGACGCCATGATGCGCTATGCACGTGACAAAGGCAGCAAGGCCCTGCGCCGCATGACCTTTCACGAGCGCGGTCGCATGCTGAAAGCCCTGGCCTTGTACTTAACGGAGCGCAAAGAAACGTATTACCAGATCAGCGCTTTTACCGGCGCTACGCGCGGCGATAGTTGGGTAGATATTGAAGGTGGATTTGGCAACCTCTTTGCCAATGCCTCCCTGCGTCGTCAGTTTCCCGATGAAACCTACTACGTAGACGGGGAAATGGCCCCCCTTTCCAAGAACGGAAACTTTATAGGTCATCATATCATGGTGCCTAAGCGTGGCGTAGCCATTCATATCAATGCCTTTAACTTTCCGGTATGGGGTATGCTGGAAAAAATAGCGGTGAACCTGCTGGCCGGCGTACCGGCCATTGTGAAGCCAGCCACACTCACCTCCTTTCTCACCGAAGCAGTGGTTCAGGATATTGTGGCTTCCGGCATCCTGCCCGAAGGCGCCCTACAGCTTATCTGCGGATCAGCACGAGGCATCCTGGATCATGTACAAAACGGAGACGTGGTGACCTTTACCGGATCGGCCAGTACCGGTAAAATGCTGAAAGCCCACCCAAGACTGATAGAAGAAGCCGTGCCCTTCAATATGGAGGCCGACTCGCTGAACTGCTCGGTGCTGGGTCCTGATGTGACACCCGATCAACCGGAATTCGATATTTTCATTAAAGAAGTGGCGCGGGAGATGACCACTAAAGCCGGTCAGAAATGTACGGCCATCCGGCGGATCATTGTACCTCAAAACCGCGTGGAAGATGTTCAGCTTGCCCTGGGCAAGAGACTGACCGGCACCACCATCGGCGACCCTTCGGTAGAAGGCGTACGCATGGGTTCGCTGGCCGGACTCAGCCAGAAACAGGAAGTCCTGGAAAAGATTGCCCAATTGTCGGCCTCCCAGGAAATCATTATTGGCAACCTGGATGCCTTTGAGGTAGTGGGTGCGGACAAAGACAAAGGCGCCTTCCTGCCACCCGTGGTGTTCCTGAACCACGACCCCTTTAACCATACGGATTGCCATAATGTGGAGGCCTTTGGTCCGGTAAGCACCTTAATGCCTTATCATAATCTGGAAGAAGCGATAGAACTGTCGCATATGGGTAAAGGCTCACTGGTGAGCTCCATTATTACTGCCGATGAAAAAATAGCCCGTGCTTATACCCTTGAAGCGGCGGCCATGCATGGAAGGGTTTTAGTGCTGAATGCCGATTGTGCCCGCGAAAGTACAGGCCATGGCTCACCACTGCCCATGCTGGTACATGGCGGACCCGGACGGGCCGGAGGTGGCGAAGAAATGGGCGGCAAACGGGGTGTACTGCATTATATGCAACGTACCGCCATACAAGGCTCCCCCAGCATGATTACCGCAATCACCAATGTATATCAGCAGGGAGCAAAAGGAAAAACCAGCGATATACATCCCTTTAAAAAATACTTTGAAGAGCTGGAGGTGGGCGATCAACTGATCACGGAAAGCCGGGAAATTACCAGTGAAGACATCGATCGTTTTGCTGCATTAAGCGGTGATAATTTCTATGCCCATAAAGTGGAAACCGACTTTACCGGCACCATGTTCGACCAGCAGGTGGCCCATGGTTATTTCATCATGAGCGTAGCAGCCGGTCTGTTTGTAGACAGCTACGACAAAAATCCGGTGTTACTGAATTATGGTATCGACGAATTGCGGTTTACCAAACCGGTGTATCCGGGTGCCCGCATTCACATCCGCTTTACCTGCAAGCAAAAGCTGCCTAACGATGTGACCGAAAACCCGGATGAACCCAAAACCCTGATCAAAAGGGGCATTGTAAAATGGCTGGTAGAAATGCTGGATGATACCGACGAACCCCTGGTGGGCCTGGCTACCATCCTGACTATGGTACAACTCAAAGAACAGTAGACAAGCAGGCATCCTGCTACCTGAATAAAGAAACGGGAACCCGCCACATCGACGGGTTCCTTTTTCTTGTGTGTCAGGCATGTTCTTTATCTATAGGGTGTAGCCAAGCACCTTGCGCCGGCAGGAATACGCTAATTACCCTACCTTTGCAAGCAAAATGTATCATGCTGAAAGCGCTGGTCTTTTATCTCTTACTGCCTTTTTTATACCTGCTTGCCTGGCTTCCTTTTCCGGTAATGCATGGGCTTTCCAATGTATTGTACCTGCTCGTGTATTACCTGTTTGGCTATAGAAAGCAGGTAGTCATGGAAAATTTAAAGCGATCCTTCCCGGAAAAAACGACAGAAGAAATCACGGTCATTGCCCGAAAATTTTACCGCCACCTTTGCGATTTACTACTGGAATCCTTCAAAACCCTGAGCCTCTCCAAACGGAAAATGTTGCAGCATGCCTACTTTCACCCGGAGGCCCTGGCGCTGTTTAATCAACTGGCTCAGGAAGGAAAAAGCACAGTATCGCTCATGGGGCATCAGGGCAATTGGGATTGGTGTGGCAATGCCTTTGCTGCCGCTGCCCCGGTAAAGCTCTTTGCCATCTATCGTCCCCTGGACAATCCCTACTTCGACCGGCTGGCCTACAAAATGCGCACCCGCTTCGAGGGCCAGCCGGTACCGATGAACCAAACGCTGCGCACTTTATTGGCCAACCGGCAGCTAACCAGCACCACGGCATTTATTGCTGACCAGGCGCCTCACCCCGCAGGTGCCTACTGGACCACTTTCCTGCACCAGGACACGCCATTCTTTATGGGCGCAGAAAAGATTGCCCGTAAACTCAATTACCCTGTATTATACATCAGTATCCACAAAGAAAAAAGAAGCCGCTACCAGATACGGGCCGAAATATTGGTAGCCGATCCGGCACAGGCAGCACCGGAAACAATTATGGAACGCTATGCCCGGCGCCAGGAGCAGGACATCCGCCTGCAACCCGAAATATGGCTGTGGTCGCACCGCAGGTGGAAGCACCGGCGCGACGCGAAAGCCTAGTTGCTGTCCGCTTTTGCCTCCCGCAGTTTAGCCCTTGCCACCTCTTTACCTATAGAGCGTTGCGCCACTTTTCCTACAGTCAGCCCCTGTACAACGATAGAAAACACCACGACGAAATAAGTGATTTCCAGCAAGAGATCTTTAAACGGGCCCGAACCCATAGATAAAACCAGTGCAATGGATACCCCTCCGCGTAAGCCACCCCATACCAGGATGGTAAAAGTGGGCTGTTTGAAATCCCGGCCAAAAGACATCACCCTTGTGGGTAACCAAATAGATAAAAAACGTGCCAACAGTACTATGGCGATGGCACAAACGCCCAGCACCCAATGCTCGGTAAGGTCGGGGATCAGCAACAACTCAAAGCCGATGAACAGGAATAAAATTGCATTCAGAATATTATCAATCAGCTCCCAGAATTTATCCATATAATCTTTGGTCTGCTCTGAAGTAATGGTGTGTTTTCCCAAATTACCGATAAACAATCCGGCGGTTACCATCGTCAGCGGGCCGGAAAAATGGAGGGTATGCGCAATGAGATAGCCGCCCATAACCACCGAAAGCGTGATGAGGACCGTAACCGTATAGTCATCTATCTTCCTCAGTGCCGCAGAAGCACCTACCCCTAATAAGGCACCCAATAACAGTCCGCCACCCGCTTCCTTAAGCAGCAACCAGGAGATGGCACCTAAGGATATTTCCATATTGTCAATTTGTGTCAACTGCAGGATCACGGCAAACAACACGACCGCTACCCCATCGTTAAACAACGACTCGCCCGCAATTTTCGTCTCCAGCGATTTAGGTACCGCCGTATTTTTAAGAATGCCCAGCACCGCAATCGGATCAGTAGGAGAAATGAGTGCGCCAAATAAAAGACAATATAAAAAAGGAATGGGTAAGCCCAGTAGTGGTGCCAGGTAATACAATAAAGCAGCTACAATGAAGGTGGACAAAATGACACCTACGGTAGCAAAGGTGATGATGGGTAGTTTTTGCTGCTTCAGATCGGAAAATTTGATGTGGATAGCGCCCGCAAACAGCAGGAAGTTCAGCATGGCCCCCATCAGCACTTCGGTAAAGTCAAACTCGTTGATCAGGTTAAAGAAACTGACCGTAGTATTCGGGAAGGCTTTCGCACCAATGATGCGCACCACCAGGGAGGCAACAATGGCAATCAGCATAATTCCGATCGTGGAAGGCAGCTTTAAGACCCGCAGGTTGAGGTAAGCAAAGAAAGAAGCTAAGACAATAAGTACAGAAAAGGAGTAGTATAATTCCATCGATTGATTTTGGGTTTGAAGCAAAAATAATTTATCTCAGGAAAAACTTCTTCCTTTTTTTGCTACAAACTGCTTTTCCCTACCCTTGGCACCACTCCTGACTGCCTTTTCAGAACTCTTCTTTAAAGTAAATTTTATAAAAACGGCCCTGATCATCCTCACCCTGCTCGATCAGGTTGCGATCGCCGTGTACATAAATGTGGAAATTTTTGTCCAGTTTAATCACGCTTTTATAACTCCTGGTCTGCCGCTTCACGGCCTGCCCGGCTATAGTAAACTGATCGGCTAGTTGCAGGTCGCGCTCCTCCTCATAGTTGCTGCGGTACTCCTCAAAACGCTGAATCACTTCCGGCTGTTGCAGCACCTCCCGGGAAAAATCCTGGAGCTGAAAATCTTCCCGTTCCTTAAAAAAGGACAAGGAGCGATTGAGGTAATCGGCCTGGTCGGCCTTGCTCACTTCGAAATGTTCCGGCAATTGTTTCACGATAAACTGCTTACATAATTCCAGTGTATTCTCCGTGTGAAAGTAATCGTCTTCGATCTGCCGGAGTTGCAGAAAATCGTCGGTCCAGTATTGGGCCTCACTGCCCTTATTGGTCTGGTCCACCACGGCCACTATATAACCTTGTTCCGCATCCCGTTCATAAATAAGGCAACCCTTATCCAGTTTATTTAAGGCAATGCCCTCCTCCGTATGCAAGTCAAACGAAGTGTCCTGAGGAGCCACCTTCAGAAAAGTATCCTTATGCTCAGTTTTGAACAAGCCTACTGCATTTACCGGCTCCCCATGCAGTATCAGCTCTTTAAAACAAACCACATAAAACTCCCCGCCTTTGATCTTGGGGTGGGTACTCTGCTGATACAGGTGGCGGGCCAGCAAAGCCGACTGTTCCAGCAATTGCTCCGGCTCTTTAAAGATATGTTGGGCAAACTGGTACACCTCGTGCAGGTTCAGGCCGGCATCGTGATGAAAATGAAAGTATTCCGTCTGTTTAAAGGAGTTTAGAAAGTAAGCCTCCAGCGTCGTGTTCAGCTCCGGCGTGGTGGCTATCAGTTGCTCACTTATAAACAAGGGTTCTTGTTGTCCTTTGTTGCCCACTTTGTGGATGGCCACAGCAGTAATCATAGCTTATAGAAATCAGTTTAGCTTAAGTAAAGAATGCAAATGTAGGGATTCAGGAAGGGGAAGCGGGCATCATTTATCTGGACCTGACGGTGTGTGCCCAAGCAAACACACTGAAAAGCACCATCCATAAGTCTTTCATACCCAAAAACAGCAGGTGCTCATGCTGCTGTTACAATTCTGAAATTAATTTACGGAAAGCCCATAATACGCAGGATTACCAAAAATTTCGTTCCCTTGGGCAAAACAAAAGCTTAGTTATTAGCGGATATTTTATTAATTTAACAAAGATTTTACCATAGCTGCATACCCTTTTGGATGAGTACAATTGCCATTATGCCCACCTGGGAATTGTATTATCGGCTTATTAATCATTTTCGCTAATATTTTTGCACATTTATAGTCAAATACTCTGGGGTTGGTTTCTTTCCCAACTATTGGGATAATAGTCGTCTGTTTTTCAATTTCATTTAAATTAATTTCAGAAAAATTAAAGTTTAATATACTTTCTAAATCATTTTTAATGAAAAAATCGAAATTGCTTTTTCTTTCTATGGTCATTGGTTCCATAATAGCATTGGGCTCTCTGGTTTGTGTATTGAGGTTGATGCCTAAAACTTCTGCCATGTATTTAATTCCCTCCAACCAACTTTTATTTATATAAATATCCCGGATTTCTTTTAGTTCTCTAATATGTTCATGTTGCTCGCCTTCGGGTAAAAGTGAAGGAATAACAGGTTCATGAGCAATCAGCGTTTTGATGGATTTGTTAGTTTCTGCGAGTTTTAAAGCAATTACAGCACCAATACTACAGCCTAGTATATTTACAGATACATTGCTAATTGATGATATCAGCTTAGACAAATCAGCTGCATGTGTAGAAATTGTGATGGGTTGGTCTACTTTTATAATACTTCTCGATAAACCTCTTCTGTCGTAGGTGACCACTGTAAAATCATCTTTAAGCTCTTCAACCAATTGGCTGGTACGGTTGGCGTCTCCTTCTCCGCTTTGAACGATAAACAAGTAAGGCCCCTTTCCTTTTATTTCGTAATAAATATCCGCTGTAGAAAGTTCTAAAATCATAATAAATATTTTCCACAAAAAAAGGCATAATGCTTCTAGCAAAAAATAACAATTGTTATTTTATTCATTTATTCCTTCCTCTTATTCTACTTAATGAAACAGGTGTAATACCCAAAAAGGAAGCTAAATGTTTTGAAGGTATTCTTTGGATAAGCTTCGGTTGATTTTCTAAAAGATCTTGATATCTATCTTGTGGAGAATACATAAGTCGAGATAAAAACAAATTTTGAAAATGAATAAACTGATTGAATATATAATCGTTTATTTGGGCTAGTAAAACCGGATTTTGAGAGGCTATCTTTCTAAATGTCGATTTGTTGAGGTATAATAAGTGTGTTTTTTCAATGCTTTGTATATAAAACTGACTGGGCTTATTCATTTTAAAACTTTCGGCAGAAGAAACACAATCACCTTCTAAGAAAAACTGAATTGCTATTTCTATACCATCTTTTAAAATGTACTGTCTCAGGCAACCTTTTTTAATAAAAAAGATTCGTTTAGCGACCTCTTGTTGTTCTAAAATCATAGTTGAAGGTTCTACTACGATTTCTTTTAAATATGGTGA
>JBEBUO010000047.1:0-13218 GCA_040393285.1 Taibaiella helva
TTGACCCCAGCGGTTCAGTATTTGCATCCTAAAATCAGTTACACCTTTACTCAATTGCGTCCGTGGAAAGAAATAGTCATTTTCCCCATCTCCATTAGGTGTAAAGGCATTAGGGATATCGGTATAGCAGTCTTTAGTCACTTCTATTTCATCTGTTGTAGTACAGCCCAGCGGTTCCGTGCTTACCCTAAGCTGGTATCGCCCAGGCTGCACAATCTGTGTACCGGCGGTTGTATCGCCGGTATTCCAGAGGTAATGATGCGCCTCCTGGGGTGGTGGTTGCAGATTGCGCAACACCATGGGTTTACCATCCAGGCAAAGGCTGGTATCAGGACCCAGGTCTACCAGGGGTGGCGCATAGACATAGATTGTATCACTCATTGTCGTGTCGGGGCAGGCCCTTGTCTTCGTCGTCAGGCCGGCAATCAGTGTTCCTGCCCTGTCGTAGGCATGACGAATGCTATCGGCTAAGGGCGTATTACCCTCCAGTTCTAAATAGCTGCCATCCCCAAATATCCATTGGAATCCGGTTACTGTACTGTCGGCCATACCCGGGTAAAATGCTATAGCTGTTCCGATACAAATACTGTCGGGCTGGAAATCAAAAGGCGTGACCACAGGATCATCCACCCGTATCCTGATCTCCTGGCTGGTATCTGCACAGCCCGGGTAAGCAGCAGTAAGCAAATACATACCTGTGGTATCCGGCGTAATTACCGGGCTTTGCTCGTCGGGCATGCTGATACCTGTTACAGGTGTCCAGCTATAATGATATCCTGCTGTGCCGGTAGTGTACATCTGTACGCCTGTGCCCAGACAGACCAGGGTATCTGCAGGCTGCACATTCAGTACCCTGGGCTTATAGTCGATATGGATGGTATCCCGGATTAGGTAACCACAGAAGCCGGGCACCGTATCCCATACCGTCACCACATAAGCGGTGTCTATATTCGGGTTTATCATGGCCGTACCGTCCAGGGAAGAGATCAGTCCGCCACCATTTAGTGAAGCCCATGCGTACTGGTTATAGGGTGATGGGTTGTGTATCACCACATGGATCGGCAGTTGCAGGGTATAGTCGCATACCAGGGTATCGTTTAACGTAAGCTCCGGCACCTGAGGGTTATAAATGGTGATGGTTTTGTAAGTCGTATCATGGTTACGACAAACAACCGTATCATTGTAAATGGCCAGCATTACCTGGTAGGTTCCTTCTTCTGTAAAGGTATGTACCGGATTGGCTTCTGTAGCTACCGTTCCGTCACCAAAGTTCCACAGGTAAGCCTGGGCCGCGTAGGTATTGCTGCTAAATTGTAGTGTGTAAGGCGCGCAGCCCGTATCTGCATTGCTCACACTGATCGTTCCAGCATCTACACCTGAAAGATCAAAGCGAAATTTGAAGCTGACAATATCCTGACCTATAACGCTGGTATCATTACCGGTAATGGAGCTGTTCTGATTATAGGGCGACCAGCTGCTTTCGGTAGTGCCTGGATAATGCAGACTATTGGCGCAGATCGACTGGTAAAGAACACCATGCGGATCCAGGCGGTAAGTACCTACATGGGTATGGTCACCATTCACGATACTGCCGTTTGCTAAGGTATCCTGAGCTCTGCCCATATAAGTGCCGTATAACAGGCTTTCAAAATCAGGGTTCAGCACCCCAAACCAGAAATTGGCCGGATTCGTCTGGAAAGCATCCTCGGTAAGGGGCATATCGATCAAGGGTCGGGTATAGTACTGACTTAAACCGCCTACGTATATGTGGTCGCAGTTATCTAAAAGAAAGGCAGTAGGAAAAAAGGAATTGGTATCACTTTGTGGGTTACCCAGGCGGGTGGATAGAAGTGAGCTACTCAGGTCAGGGGCCAGCTTGTCCACAAACAGGTCCGTCCCCGGCAGGGCATACACACCATCACTGATGGGATAGTTGCCAAAGGTACGCCCCAAAGCATAAATATTACCCTGCTGGTCAATCTGTATATTGGTCACCTGGTCATCTTTATCAGTGCCCAGGTAGGTGGCGCTAAGGAGATCGCCTGCCATCGGATCGATAACAGCTACGTAACCATCCCAATTCCCGCTACCGGGTGGCAAGGGCTTATAGGCATTTTGCGTGGCGGGAAAGTTATTACTTTTGGTACCGCCACACACCACGAGTTTTCCTTCATTATTGAGGCGAATGCTATAGGCCACGTCGGTGTTGCTGCCTCCTATATAAGAGCCGTATAGCATCTGGGTGCAGTCTGCCGTTAAGCCAAACACCACACCATCACAATTACCTCCGCCAAATGCGGGTTGGAAAGCATTACCGGTCACCGGGAAGTCTATGGTAGAGGTATTGGTTACTGCCCAAATGTTGCCGGCCGCATCCAGGGTAATCTCTACCGGACTGATTTTGTTTTGCCCGGTAAAGCCGGACGTACTGTAGATATCTATGGCATTAATGCTGTTGCCCAGGTTACCACCTATATAGGTAGCTCCTATTAAATTGCTGCCATCCTCCGTAAAGTGGGCTACAAACATATCCGTGCCCCCACTCTTGGTGCTGTCAAAACAGCCGGGTGTCACCGGCAGGTTAAAGGAGCCGGTGCTGCCCGCAAGGATAAGCTCGTTCTGCTCATTGACTACCATTGCATGAGGAATATCGTTAGGACCGCCGCCGCCAAAATAGGTGGAGAACAAAAGGTTGCTGCCCGTGGCATCATACTTATTAATGCAGACCATGGGTTCATAAATCGTCGTCCACTCTTCCTCAAAGGCACCAGGCGTAGTGGGCCATTGCGGATTAGGTTGCCAAAGGCCTCGTAATGGAACGCCTCCTGTATAGAACCCCCCGGTGTTGTCATACGTACTGCAAAAGCTATAATAACCACCAGAGAAAGGGCCTGCCCCGCTATAGGTCACAAAGACCAATTCCGGGTCGATGATAAGTGCTTGGGTAGTATCATAACCTTGAGGAAACACAAAACTCAGCTCATTATCCGTTAACTGATAATGACAGTGCACCACAATGGTATCCCCTTCACTCAACTGATAGGCATAGGGCCGCTCCTCTATCACTTCATTCACACTGGTGGTAATACGCAGGCTTCCGTCAAGGGCTATAACGGGGTTTACGCCTTCGTATGCCAATATTATTTGGTCCGCATGTGCACCCGGGTGTACCACAAAGTCATACTTTAGCGCCCTGCCATAGGCGTATATCAAAGCATCTATGCCTTCATACACCCCCTTCATACTTACCGACCCATAAAGGGGTACGTTACCACGCCAGTTACTGCTGTCCTTACCATGATAGTAATTATGATACCAGCTCCGTTTCTGTCTGCCTGTATATGCAATAAGCTCATTCCCCCCTTTAAAGTTTACATGGTACCAGTGCGCGCGTAGCAAGGCACTGTCTACAGTCATTCCCGACTCCCATTTTGTTACAGTAGCCTGCTCCTCCTCTTCGCTGGTATAGCAATAGGTAAAGCCAGCGTCTCTAATCCACATAGCACCGCCGGGCAGGTCGGCCCGGTACCGGATGCTGTCTGCCCACTGCCCCTGGTTGACTATAAAGCTAATTTCCTCTGCATTCCCATGGCCGTAAACGCCAGTGACAATAAATAATAGAAATAGCAGAAAATTATAGCGTAGTCGCATTTAAGAATTTTAGGATTGACGTATCAGGGTATCCTGAATTATTTATGGCATCTATTAAAACAAAGGAGAGGGCATTACGGCCTTCCGTTGCCCCCTCTCCCCAAAGCTGCATGGTGCTTAACGCAACACCTGGAAGGGCTTCTTGGCTACACCCTTATCGGTTACGAGCCGGATATAGTAGGCGCCCGTTGTCAGCATACTTACATCAACTTTGTGCTTACTACCATAACATGTACCCTCTGTTATCGTTTGTCCCAAAGCATTAACTATTTCATATCCACTTAACCTGATGCCCTCGCCCGCTTCTATATACAGCTCTCCTGCAGCAGGATTGGGATATAAAAGCACCGATTGATTAATCGCGGTTTCTGCGACGCCGGAACCACTCCCTACAGCCTCCAGACTCAGGTAGGCCGTATCCGTACCACAATAGCCGGTAACCACCAACATAATTTCGTAGGTGTCTGTAAGTTCATATGCATGCGTAGGCGCAACCTCGGTGCTGGTATGGCCATCACCAAAGTCCCAGTAGTAGTCGTAAGAAGGTAAACCATCCGGATTATTAAACAGGTAATTCGTTCCTACTTGATTCACTTCTATAGCAGCCACGGGTTCTGCTGTAGTCGTCACCAAGGTAAAATAAATCGTGTCATTGTGGCGATCATTGTCGTCCTGTGTATATTGCAGGTATACCTTAAAGTTGTAAGTTCCTTCAAAAGGCAGAGATGCCGCACCCAAGAAATAGGATTCCGTATTGCCTATAGCTAAACCCTCTGAAAATGTAAAGAAATCTGCTCCTTCCGAAGGCCCTGTATACGTATAGCCAATAACCAAATCGTCCGTTTTGTTTACCCTGCCGGCGTTCGTTACCGATACCGATAAGGGCACTTCACCTGTACAAGTCGTATCATATAATGGCACTTCGGGCGTAATCACGATATCCACTGGCAACCAACGTACCAAAAAGGCATCTTGATCATCTTCCAGCATGGCTTTATGGGCGCCCGGTGTGGCAATACCAGCAGCACTTCTGGTGATGCCTGCTGCGTATAAAACACTATTATGGTGTCTAAGGGTATATATTTCATCCGCATCAGGTCCACCAAACAACGAGGCCCATTTACGAACACCTGAAGAATCAAACTTGACGATAAGCCCATCCTGTCCTCCGGCAAATTCATCCTGATAGCTGTCAGCAGTTATAAGTACATGAGGAGCAAGTGAAGGTTGGCTGGCCCCGGCCGCATATATGTTACCTGCTTCATCACAACTTATTGAAGTAAACATGGAGGGAGACTCAGTTCCATAAAAGGTGCCCCATTTTCTACTTCCTTCCTCTTTATCAAATTTCATTAAGTAACCAAAAGTTCCGCCTATAGGTTGATTGTCTAAATAAGCACCTGTTGTTGCAATAAATGTATCCACAAAAGTCGGGTTACTACAATACCCTGCTACATACAGCCCATCAAGCTTATCCAACGCAACAGCCTTTACATAGCCTCTTATTATCGTTCCCCACTGCCTTACCCCTTCACTACTAAACTTCCCAATGAAACCTAGGTTTCCGCTTGTTGTAGGAGAGGTTGAATTATCATCGAAGGCACCTTCTGTAAACAAGTCTTCATTAAATTGATTAGCACCTGACACATCACCCCCTATGTATATATTACCCTCCTCGTCGGTATCCAATGTAGTAATATACTCCCAACCATCGCCCCCATAATAAGTGGCCCATATCCTGTTACCACTACTGTCAAACTTCACCAATAAACCATCGCTATTTCCACCTCCGTATACACTTTGATGTGCACTATTCATAACCACTTGTTGCGTCATTGATACGGATGAGTCTGAACTGCCCGCTGCATAAATATTTCCTTCCTGATCACATTTGATTGTATGAAAGCGCGCGTACTTACTCGATGCGCCGTAGTAGGTGCCCCAATTCCTAATACCGTCTTCCGTATCAAACTTTGCCAGAAATCCATTACAACCCAATCCCGTTTCTTCAGAGTCAAAATCGGGCTGAAAAGATCCCGGAGTGGCCATATTAGTGATTGAGGTGGTCATACCCGCCAAATAAAGGTTGCCAAAATCATCCAGGTCAATAGCACCCAGCATGTCCATTGTAAAAAGCATACTACTAGAGCCTCCATAGTAGGTGCCCCAAATCAGATTGCCCATGCTATCGAATTTAGCCACGAAAAAGTCCATATTATCTGCCATCTCGGTCTGAAAGGCGCCCGTTGTAGCTATAGAAGAAATACTTGATGTAGAAGCTGTTATAAATGAATTAGACTGACTATCAACAACTAAAGATCCATTTTGTGCCCCAGACGTTTCCTGTTGATCACCACCAAAATAGGTAGCCCATTCCACTCCCGGGTCTATTACTAAAGTGCCCTCATAACTTCCAGTTTGGAAGCGGACTTCATGCCCCTGTAGTATATATTCGCTGTTCACTTTCCGCTTACTATTTAATTCATATGAATAAGGTGCGGCCTCCTCCACTATACCCATGGGATTATGAATGACCAGGCTTCCATCACCCATCTTTTGTATCTCGGTCGCTCCTTTGTAAAGCATACGAATATCACTTACTTCCCCTCCCGGATGCACCACAAAGTCATACTTCAGTTTCCCCTCTTCTGTATATAATACCCAGTCGATTGAGGGATAAATGTCTTTATAAGTGATCTTACCATAAGATTGTACAGCGGTAATCCCATTCGGAGCATTACCTGTATAGTAATTATACCTGGCCCCCAGGGGCATCTCTTTTAATATCTTTGCCTCCGGATTAGCACCTTCCAAGTGTACCTCCAGACGGTATGTTGACGCAGCACTGCGCAACTGATTTTCGGCAGCGGATACCCCAACTGCATAGATGGCAGCATACTGGCCTCTTTTTATATATTGGTACTGAAGCTGCCCGTTCCCTACAAAAAGCGTAAGCCCTGCGCTTTGCAGGTAGAAATCCACATCATCTCTTGGCTGCCCATGCTGGTCCTTTATTTGCCCTTTATTTTCTATAAAGGAGCTTGACAGCTGCGGCATTTGTGGCTGTGCCTGCCCATATAAGGGCCATTGCAGGAATAATAACAGGAGTAAAAAACTGATCTTTTGCATAAACATTGGTTATAAAAATGAAAACAAATAGTAATAAAACGGCTTAGCGTAACAAGGTAAAATCACCCTGGCCGGCTACCTTTTTCGCGTCTAGTCCGATAGTCATTTGTATGCGGTATATATAAGTCCCTACATCGGCGGGCATGCCGTTTATCCTTCCATCCCAGCCCTGCGCAGGGTCATAGCTTGTATATATCCTGGCGCCCCAGCGATTGTAGATTTCCAGCTTATACCCTTGTACCGGGCAGTCGGATGGAAGTACAGGTCTATAGTCATCGTTTTTCCCGTCCCCGTTAGGGCTAAAGGCTGTGGGCAGCAGGTAGGGGCAATTGCAGTAAGCCTCCTCTATAAGTATACTGTCGCTGCCAAAGCACACATCATAGCGCACTTCCACTGTATAGAGCCCGGCAGTGCTGGCCACGATAGAAGAAGCCCGGCTTCCAGTATTCCACAATACGTCGCTTCCTTCCGGAACATGGGCTTCAAGAAGTAAACCAAAGGGATCTTCTGCACATACAGTAGTATCTACCCCCAGGTTCTGCTCCATATCCAATATAGTGACCATTACCGTATCATGTATAGAACAACCATCTTTTGTAACCGCTACCCAATACTGGCCACTGGTTTCAGCCAGTAGCTCCTGACCATTGCTGTTATCATTCCAGAGGTAGACTGCGTCGTCTACATTAGCTGTCAGCCCCACCGGGCTGCCATCACAGGATAGCCGGTCGGCACCCAGGTACAGGGAAAACTGCACGCTTTCCACGATGAAGGTATCCTGATGAAAGGTACAGGGCGCGCTGGTAAAATACTGCACGGCATAAATGCCAGGTTCAGTAGCGATCCAACTCGAGGTGTTATCATCTCCCATTCTGACAAAGGTGGAACCTACCGTATTCACCATCCAGTGATAGTCCGTACCTGCGTCACTCGCGTTCAGCTGTGGTGCCAACACTTCAGGTGCACCAAAACAAAGTGTTACCTTCGCTGTGGGTGCGGAAACTGTATCGTATATCAGCACGGGCACTTCCTGCCCCAACTCCACTACCCTTTTTGAACTTATGGTAGAAGACCGGCGAAGTAAGGGCAGGGTCTGCTCCTCCAGTAATTGAAATTGACAACCGGCACCCAGCACATCAGGTTGCGCAATAGTGGCACCGTACGCTACAGGCTGCGTGCCTCCTGCAGCAGGATTAAATTCAATTGTCTGATAGCTTAAGTATATCTTCCCATCCGGTCCCAGCCTCATAGGCAGGTCCAACTCGAAAGCAGATAAATCGTTAATCGTTAAAAGTGTCAGAGGATTGGTCAGATCGGTAAGATCATACTGCCGTATACCTATAAGACCACCTACATATAATACAGTACTATTAGGCGAAAATGACATGTAATCAGAAACCTGGCCGCCAATAAAAATCTGATTGGAAAAGAGACCCGTCTGGGGATCAAAGTCCATAAGTACCACTTCTTCACTTGCTGAGTAAGCTACCCGCTGGCGATCGGGAGAAGCCGTCAACTCCTGTACGTACGGACTAAGAGGCGATGCCATTACAGATACAACCGGCTCGGGATCTATGCCGGCACTGTTAATATTGAAGGCTTTCATATTAGCATCATACCCCAACCCAATCAGCCAGATATTACAATCCTCGCCAGCGACCGCATGCAGGTTGCCCGCCATGGCTGTATCAAGTATGTTGATTCCCTGGCTTACATCTATATCTCCCAAGCCATTATTCAGCTCCATATCTATAATAGTATAGAATAGCCTACCATAGTATTCGCTGCTCTCCCATGTTGGACTATCATTATTATAAACAAAGGGAGCGACAAATAGATAATACTTATGAGTGCTACCGGGAACAGGTATAATCACCACGCCATCTAAGGTTAACGGTAGTCCCCAGGTGGGAGAAATAAAGTATCTATTACCTGGCAAGGCTGATTGAAAAATATTCCAACCATTCGGCATCAGGTTATCATTCCTATCCCATACGAAAAAACCATCGCTATAAAACAACAATTCACCATCTGCATCAGAAACAGCAGATGAAGCGCGGTTAAAATTAAAATTCCAGTTGAAATATTGTGAAATTTGCGCAACAGGTGAAGCTTGATTAAAATTTATCCCATGACCATCGTTTAACCAGATAGCATTCTCCTTCCTGGCATAGCTTTGTGCCTGCAACTCAGACAAGTATATTAAATTACAGAAGATCACACTGATCCCTATCCACCCCATTGTTAAAAGTTTCGGCCTGGCACCCTTCATAAGCTGGTATTTACAAGAATTGATTCCCTTACCTTTTTCACACAAATATAGCGGCAGGCTGAGCAGGATGCAAGCGTACTATTACCCAATTTCTTATCCGTAATAATACGGATATAAGCATGCTTATGTATACTGTTAAGCAAAACACGATCTGTTTATCGTATTTTTAGAAAAAAGTAGAAAACTTGCCTCGACGGTGGTCTTTTCACACTGCTGCCGCAAGGCACAATAAAAATCTGCCTGATCGCTTATATTTATATCCGGGAACTTAAAACTGATCACATCGCCTTGTTATACCATATACCACAGATACCGTATATAAAGTACATCGCTTTCTTAGCTTGTGTGCTGTTGCTGTCGTCATGTAACGACCGCAATCCAACTGCCGGGGATAAGCAAATAGCAGACGTCCATCCGGAACAACGGCAAATCACGTCGGGAAGGCTTATTACAGACACTGCCGAGCTACAGGAGTTATATCAGCACGCGCAAAAAATGTTTGCCGACAAAAACGACAGTGCTTTACTTCTCTATGATGACATATTAACTGGCGCGCTGGCGGTACAGGATGTACGTCTTATCCCTAAAGTGCTGATCAGCAAAGGCGCCTTTCTATATAATTACAAACAGGCGCATGCCAAAAGTAAAGCCTTGTTTGATGCCGCTTTACCTTACTGCCTGGATACAGTAAATGCCTCCCTCTTACCCAGGCTATATGACTGTATGGGCAATGTGCATTTTGCATCTGCTCAGTACGACTCGGCCGTAGCCTACTATTTCCTATCCATCCACCTGCTTGAAAAGACCACACCTGTCGATAGTATCCAGCTCTCGAATGTATATAAAAACGTGGCAGCCGCTTTCGGTTACACCGAATCGTACAATAAAGCCATCCACTATTCCAAAAAAGCACTGAATTTGCAACCCTCGTCAATGGATAAGGAAAAGACGGCTACCATCCTGGCCAATATAGGATCAGCCTATGGAAGAACTGAAGCCTGGGATTCGGCCGCTTCCTATTACCAAGGCGCTATTAACCTGCTCCGGCAAAGCACCTATAAGCCTTACATGCAAGAGATATACAACAGCATGGCGGCCCTATGGCTTCACAGGAAAAACACATCTCTGGCCGAGCTATATCTCGACTCAGCCATAGCCGCGGATAAAGAAAGTGTTAGTACCAATTACCGGCTCATGCAAAATATTGGCTGTGTATATTACTTTAAGGGCGCCTTTCAGCAAGCCATCCCTTATTATGAGCAATCAAAACTACTGGCTGCACAGCGGGGCGATAGGCAGAATATGCTCAACTGCTACAATACCTTAGCGGCCATTTATGACACCATCGGCCAGGGATCACTAGCTTATCAACACCATAAGCAGTATGCCTCCCTAAAGGATAGCCTGCTTAATGAGAAGAATGTACATACGGTACAGCAACTCGAAACCAAATACCAATCCAACAAAAAGGATAAAGAAATTGCAGAAAAAAGATTACAGCTCACACAAAAGAACCTGAAAATCCGCAATCAGTACTTATGGATTGCCGTTTCGGCATTATGTATCCTTGCCCTTACAGCTACCATCTTACTCAAGCTCAACCGCAATAAGTTAAGCCGCGTAAAGAGCCAGTTGGCAGGAGAAGAAAAGGAACGCAGCAGAATAGCCAAGGAGCTGCATGATGGCATAGTCAATAAGTTGTCCTCCATCAAAATGAACCTGGAAGCCGTTCAGTATCATTCGAAAGATGAGGCCTACACGGACCATCCGGGCCCTTATACGGGAATCATTCACGAGCTTGAGGAAAGCATAGGTGAGTTGCGGGCTACTTCGCATAATCTGCTGCCTGAACACCTGTACCAGACAGATCTTGATACCGCATTGAGACGCTACTGCCAATTTATCAACAGCCACCATACCCTCTCCATTCGTTATGAATGCATCGGCTTGCTGCCCTATTTAAGCAATGAAGTAAAGCTGAATATATACCGTATGGTTCAGGAGCTGATTTCCAATATCGTAAAGCATGCCCAGGCTACGCATGCCGGCCTGCAGTTGCATATCAGTCATAAAACGATAAACATCACCCTTGAAGACAACGGGCGCGTTCCCTTACTTAAGGAGGACGGCAGCACTTATGGCCAGGGCATAGGATTAACCACCTTACAAAGCCGGCTACAGCTATTGAATGGGCGCATGCATGTCTCATCACGGGATGGTAACTCCATCTATATTGAGCTCAGTTTAAAAAAATCAATGACCAAAAAAGAGATTTAAATGGCGCTAAACATAGTGATTACGGATGACCATCCCATGATTGCCGAGGGATTAAAAAATATGCTGTCGCTGCCGGGTATAGCGATCACCGGCATATTTTCTTCAGCCAGGCTGCTGCTGGAAGGCATACGGTCTGTATCCGCCGATCTCCTCCTGCTTGACCTCCATCTGCCCGACATGAACGGAAGGGAATTGCTGCCGATCTTTAAGGCTGCACATCCAGATATCCCTGTTCTGGTAGTGACCAGCGTAGACGACCCTTATGAAGTGCTCCATATGATGCAACAGGGCTGTAAGGGATATGTGCTCAAAACCATTTCGGCCCCACTGCTCCTCACTGCTATAGAAACGGTGCACCGCGGCGATACCTATATAGACCCTGCCCTTAAGGAAAAACTGGATCATATCATTTATACGGAAAATGCCAGGGACCTTCAGAAAGTCCACCTCACCAAAAGGGAAACTGAAGTGCTCCAGTTGCTCTCCCAAGGGTTCAGCAATGCCGACATTGGCAAGAAACTTTTTCTTTCCCGCCGTACCATCGAAAGCCACCGCAATGCGCTTTACGAAAAGTTTGGGGTAAAAAATGTGGGTATTTTAATTAAAAAGGCGATACAGCTTAAGTATATTTGATGCACTTTGCACACGACGGTTAGTAGTGATGGAATTCCATTTTGCTTCCCCAAGCCTTCAAACGGGCTTCGATACAACTCAGGGAACCCCAAACAAAAGCTGCGGATATCGTGGTCGTGCTGTTCTTACCTGCCGGGAAGAAAGTGTGCGTTATAGATGCTTTACAGCATGACCGCAAGAAGGTGATGTGGCGGAGAAAGCCGCTAGTCACTATTTCGATTGTTACCTGCGCACCGCCCTTTGGTTGTGTGTTCGTACCCCAACCAAGCAGGAAGAAAAAGTGGCACGCTATTGCTAACTTCTGTCGCCTTCGACTCCGCTCAGGCTGACAAGCTTTTGCACGGTGGCTAAAGCAGAACCACTCGTCCATCAGGCAGGCACTTTCCCTTTGAGATAAACGCCACTGCGCCCGAAGTATCTTTCCCGACCTTTGGGAGGGATCTCAAGGGTATCGTAGTACTGCTATTTATAAATGTTGAGATCCCTCCGTTCGGTCTCTACGCTCCACTACGTTCCGCTACGAGCCCTCCGTCGGGATGACAAGTAAAAGGATGTTGTGACGAGGAGCACTTCTATTAGAAATGAAGTAAGGAGCCCGATGTGGTACGTCGGATATGGCCATATTGACCGCTGTGCACGGGGTTGGAGGCTGTGCTATAGATGCTTGCAGCATGACCGCAGGAAGGTGATGCTGCGGGGAAAGCCGCGCGTCTCCATCGGCAGTGCGTTACCTGCATCCAGGCATGCGAAAGGATTGGCTTCGCCGAGCGCGTTCGCGCTAGCGGGGCATAGTACAAGTGGTTTGATGGATGATAAAAACACTATATGTAAGCGAAACCATTCAAAAGTGATGTATACTATGTTACCGTTAAATGACGGTATAAAATATTTGGGTAAATGACGGTAACAAGCAATTAAAACTGTTCAGACCTTTGTGGAGCACAAAAGAAAAAGAGCCGCGCTATGAAAAAATTCTGCGCTATATCTTCTATACGTTTTAGGCCATGCCTGGCAGCAAGCCCTGATGTGCTTTACTTATTCACTATGGCCTATAGCAAACCCGGCCGCTGGTGGCAACCGGGTTTACGTTTGTTTCTTCGCGCTTCGCTACATCCACCCTAAGGCGGGCAAGCATGCAACTGAAAAAACCATTTTATAACAAATAAAAAGTAAAGTTATGAAAAATTTTCTTTTTTCCCTAGGCCTCTTGGCCGGTGCTGTTATGACCAGCACAGCGCAAACTGCCGTACTCAGCG
>JBEBUO010000048.1:0-13087 GCA_040393285.1 Taibaiella helva
ATATATCCCAGCGGATGTTTAACTTGCTCCTGTAATCAGCTGATGCATGGAACATAAGTTTACCGGACATATACAAGAAGGATATCGCTTTAAAGGCGAGCAAATGAAACTGGGGGCTGCTATGCTTGATGGGCAGGTGCAAGCCGATTGTGTGGTAGCGCTACCGCTCAGGACCCTGAACCGGCATGGGCTCATTGCCGGTGCTACCGGTACCGGTAAGACCAAAACTTTACAGGTCATTGCCGAAGGCCTGAGTGCTGCTGCTGTGCCTGTATTGCTCATGGATATTAAAGGAGACCTGAGCGGGCTGGCGGCTTCGGGTACCGAAAATGAGCTGATTCGCGAGCGCTATCAGTTGCTGGGCGACAAGTACGAGCCCGGCGCTTTTCCGGTAGAACTCCTGTCGCTGAGCGAGGAGAAGGGTGTGCGGTTAAAAGCCACGGTCACCGAGTTTGGACCGGTGCTGCTGGCTAAAGTGCTCGACCTGAATAATACCCAGCAAGGTTTTCTGGCTATGGTGTTCAAGTATTGCGACGATCATGGCCTGGCCTTGCTTGATCTGAAAGACCTGACCAAGGTGTTGCAATATGCCGCCGGCGAAGGGAAGGCAGAACTGGAGCAAGACTACGGGAAAGTATCGACTACCTCTATAGGTACCATTTTAAGAAAAGTCATTGAGTTGCAGCAGCAGGGAGCCGACCGCCTGTTTGGCGAGCCTTCTTTCGATATCGCCGACCTCATGCGGCTGGCACCGGACGGTCGTGCTATGATTAATATACTCCGTGTGACGGATATGCAGGACCGGCCTAAGCTTTTCAGCACCTTTATGCTACAAATGCTGGCCGAGCTCTACGCCACGCTCCCCGAAGAAGGAGACAGGGACAAGCCCAAACTGGTGATGTTCATTGATGAAGCACACCTGATTTTTAAAGAAGCGGGCAGCGCCTTAATGGACCAGATAGAGACCATGGTAAAGCTCATCAGGAGTAAAGGTGTAGGCGTATTCTTTTGCACCCAAAATCCGCAGGATATTCCCGCAGCGGTGCTGGGGCAGCTGGGCATGAAGGTACAACATGCCTTGCGGGCCTTTACCGCGAAAGACAGGAAGGATATCAAGAAAACCGCTGAGAATTATCCCGAAAGTGAGTTTTACAAGACAGAAGAACTCCTTACCCAGCTGGGTATTGGAGAGGCACTGGTCACCATGCTTAACGAAAAAGGCATACCTACTCCGCTGGCGCATGTGTTGCTACTGTCGCCATGTACCCGCATGGATATACTTGATGCCAGGGAAATAGATGAGCTTACCGCCCGTTCGGTTTTGATTCCGAAATATAACCAGGAACTGGATCGGGAAAGTGCCTATGAAATACTGAACCGGAAAATGGACCGAATGGCTCAGAAGCCGAAGGTGGCGGCCACTAAAAAGCGTAGTACGACGGAAAAAACCTGGGTGGAAAAGGCCCTGAACAGCTCGGCAGGGAAGCAGGTGCAGCGCTCGCTTGTACGCACCCTTTTTGGTGTGGTTCAAAAGATGTTTAAATAAGAAATGTAAAAAATAGCACTTATTGCGTTATCTTTGCAAGTGTCCGGAGGCACATCAGCCTGCCGGTTTAATTTTTTGAATGACGCATACCCCCCCTACATTTCAACAGCTCCAGATTATAGAGCCGGTGTTGAAAGCATTAGCCACAGAAGGCTACACCCATCCTACCCCCATTCAGTTACAAGCTATACCCCTGGTGCTGGAAGAACGAGACGTACTGGGCTGCGCCCAGACAGGAACAGGAAAAACGGCGGCTTTTGCCATCCCGATACTGCAATTACTACACCAGTCAGGTAAAGCTTCAGGTGCCAGAAAGATACGTGCACTTGTACTTACCCCCACAAGGGAACTAGCCCTGCAAATAGGTGAAAGTTTTGCGGCTTATGGCAGAAACCTGCCCTTGAAAGCCCTGACTATTTTTGGTGGTGTGCCTCAGGGCGCACAGGTAAAGGCCCTGAAAGGCGGCATAGACATCCTGGTGGCTACACCAGGCCGTTTGCTCGACCTGATCCAACAAAAATTCATTACGCTCGACGACCTGGAAATGTTTATACTGGACGAGGCCGATCGCATGCTGGATATGGGCTTTATTCACGATGTGAAGAAAATAGTGGCCCGGCTCCCTGCAAAGCGGCAAACCCTGTTTTTCTCGGCCACCATGCCCAGGGAGATTCAGTCCCTGGCAGATAAATTGTTGCATCATCCGGCCCGTGTAGAGGTAACCCCGGTATCTTCTACCGCCGAAACGATTAGCCAGTCGCTGTATTTTGTGGATCAGAAAGAAAAGAGAAAACTCCTGATTCACCTGTTACAGGATAAGCACATTGATCGGATGCTGGTCTTTACACGTACCAAACACGGTGCCGATAAGCTGGTAAAAGAACTTCATAAAGTGCATATCAGTGCTGAGGCCATTCACGGTAACAAATCTCAGAATGCGCGTCAACGAGCGTTGAGTAATTTCAAAAGTCACGCTACCAAAGTGCTGATTGCCACGGATATCGCAGCAAGAGGCATTGATATTGATGATTTGACCCACGTGCTCAATTACGATCTTGGCGATGTGCCCGAAACTTATGTACACCGCATAGGTCGTACAGGGCGCGCCGGTAACAGCGGTACTGCCATTGCTTTTTGCGATGTGGAAGAACGCGATAACTTAAAAGGCATTGAAAAATTGATGGGATTTCCCATCCCCGTAATAACAGATCATCCTTTCCCTGCCACAGACTCGGGCAGGATAGCTTTCCGGGCGCCTAAAGGCAGGGCAGTGGTAGCACCGGCAAGGTCGGTTGCCGCAAATAATGGACACAACCGGGGTAAAAGCGGTTCTTTCCGGGTGAAGAGAAAAGCCCCCTCCGCAGAAGGAAGACGGCAGGCATAAGCTCACGGAGCCTCCTTGGGCAGCAGCAGGTGCTTAAATAGCGCTGAGCGAGCGCTATTTGTATGCTTCCTAGGCATTCGGGATGCATTATTCGTTACTTTGGCCTTATAAACCATGGTTCATCATGCTTCAGTTGAAGGTATCTGATGGTCTGATACTTCAGGAATTACGGGAAACAGATGCCCCTGCTATGTTTGCGCTTATTGAACATAACAGAGACCACCTGCGTCTCTGGCTGCCCTGGGTGGATGCTACACGTACCCAAGCCGATTCCCTTTCATTTATACAGGACATGCGGCAACGCGTGCGGGAACAAAAGGCCCTGGCCATGGGCATTTTTTATCAGGATGGCTTTATAGGTGCTATAGATATGCACGACTGGAACCACGAGCTGGGCAAAGCAGCTATTGGCTACTGGCTGGGCGCAGCGCATCAGAAAAAAGGCATTATGCAGGCATGTGCAAGCGTTTTTTTTGCCCACCTGTTCCGCCAGCTTCCTTTAAATAAACTGGAGCTATATATCGTTACCGGGAATAAAAGGAGCCTTAAGCTGGCGGCAAGCCTGGGTTTTACAACGGAAGGTGTGCTTCGTGCCAGCTACAAGATGAACGGAGCATTGCATGACCTGGCGGTTTGGGGCCTGTTGCAACCGGAATGGGCGAATTCCCAATTATCCTTAAAATAGAGGGACGACATATCTCTTTTCCTAATTTTGACGTTTTCTTAACTGCGTTGGCTCGTTCGGGTCCGCTTTTAGACAATCATCGATTTAACCGGAAAATATATGTGGCGGATCCTTAGCCTGTTTTTATTGGTATCTTTTGCCCTTCAGGTACATGCCCAATCATTGCCTCCTAATCAGCCCGAGCAGGATGCCTGCCATGCATTGGTGCTTTGCGGCAATAGTTTTCATACCCCTTACACTTACCAGGGAAATGGTGTGGTCAATGATCTG
This sequence comes from Taibaiella helva, assembly GCA_040393285.1. Taxonomy (GTDB): domain Bacteria; phylum Bacteroidota; class Bacteroidia; order Chitinophagales; family Chitinophagaceae; genus Taibaiella; species Taibaiella helvus_C. The sequence goes on from JBEBUO010000048.1 coordinate 3,886, forward strand.
CCCAATACGCCCTGTGGCGTCCCGGGTTTAATGGCCGGGGAGGATAATGTAATGTGGCTCAAGCTGAATATCAGTACCGCAGGCACGCTCATTTTCAATATTTCACCTTTAAACCCGGCAGACGATTATGACTGGGCCCTGTTAAATATTTCCAATACGAATTGTAGTAACCTGGGTAGCCAGCATGTGGTGCGTTGCAACTTCAATCAGAACCAACCCATTACAGCAGGCGGCAATACGGGCCTTACAATGACGGCTACGGAGACAGGCGTAGCGGCCGGCACGCCGGGCCATAATTTTTGCAAGTACCTGGATGTACAGGCAGGACAAACCTATCTGCTCATGATCAATAATTTCGGGGTAGGTGGCGGTCCTACTTCCGGGTTTACCATCAGCTTTAACGGGTCTACAGCAACGTTTAACAATGATGGAGCACCGCAATTGGCTGGTTATGAAGCATCCTGCAACACCAAAAACAGCTTGCTGGTCAATCTTAGCGAGCCGGTGGCCTGTAGTTCCATAGCTACCAATGGCACGGATTTCAGCCTGTCGCCGGGCGGCAACATTGTGAGCGCAGCAGGCGTAAATTGCAGTGGTAGCCAGGGCTATACCGATCAGATCCTGCTCAGCTTCAGCCCGGCACTGACGCCCGGTACCTACACGTTGCAGGCGCAAAGCGGCACGGATGGCAATACTCTTTTAGACCTGTGTGAAAACCCTCTGGTATTACCCGATGCGCTGACCTTTATGGTACCTGCCCTTGAATCCACAACATCGCTCACAATTTGCGGCAACCAGTTGCCCTATACCTGGAACGGACAGACGGTCACACAGGGTGGCAACCATGTGGCCCAGGTGACATTTCCCGCGCAGTCGGGATGCGATTCGGTGGCCTACCTCAACCTTACCGTAGTGGATACGATTAAGTATACCCAACCGGTCACCATTTGCCCCGAACAACTGCCCTATAGCTGGAATGGCATCAGTGTGATGAATGCCGGCCCTCAGGCAGCTACGTATTATAGTCTGTCTGCCTCCGGTTGTGACTCGCTTACTACCCTTAACCTTACCGTACAGTATCCTGTCTCACAGCAGTATGACCTGGAGGGCTGCGGTTCTGTTACTTTTAACGGGCACACGTATACGGTATCACAGCAGCGCCAGGATACCATCATCAGTAGTTTTGGCTGCGATAGTATTTTTGCAGCGCTGGACATCGTGGTCCATGCCCTGGACACCACTACGATAACCGTGGATACTGCGGCTTGTGATGAACTGTGGTATAAGGGTGTCCTGTACACCGAATCCACTGTGCTGCGGGATACCTTGTTCAATCAGTACGGTTGCGACAGCATTTATGAGGTGAGCAATATCTCCATTTATCCCAATTTTTATGAACCCTATAGTTATACCTATGCGGCCTGTGACAGTGTTATATTTGAAGGGATCACTTATGTCGAAGACCAGGTACTTGTGGATACCTTCCAACATTCGGTACTAGGCTGCGACAGTGCTATTAGAACCGTATATATTCATCCCGAGCATTTCGAGCTGGAACTAATAGCCAGCCCCGAAGAGCCGGTAGAGGGTGTGCACGTCATCCTTAGCACAAGGGCCAATGTCCCCGACTATGATCTGACAGCCTGGTTGCCGGCTTCCTCATTTCCCCAACAGTATAACCGGGAACAGCATTTCCTGGCAGCGGAGTCTATGGAATTTGCCGTTGTAGCTAAAAGTGCACTCGGCTGTATAGATACGGCTGCCCTGTTCCTCAAAGTGGATTCACTGGTACCGGTAGCTATTATGCCCAATGCTTTTTCGCCTAATGGCGATGGGCTTAATGATGTATTTGAGCCCAGGTTTGTGAATAAAAACGGGTTTGAGATCAATGTGTTCCGCATCTTTAACCGTTACGGACAGGTTGTATTCAGCAGGAGCGGTATAGAAAATGGCGGCTGGGACGGCAGCCACCAGAATGGCGGTAAGGCAGCCGATGAAGGCGTATACTATTATTATATCGAAATCCAGTTTGTAAACGGGGAGCGACAGTTTTTTAAAGGAGACGTGACTTTGTTGCGATAGCTACTACACCGCTAACCAAAGAAGCATTTGCGACACCTGGGCTCATACCGGCTTTTTTCGCCAAGCAGCACTCTTTGTTCCTCATCTGTAAGCCGGTAAGAATAATTGGCAATATTACCGCATCGAATGCAAATAGCGTGTAGTTTGGTGATGTAATCGGCCTTGGCCAGTAAGGCCGGCATAGGCCCGAATGGTTGACCGCGGAAGTCCATATCCAGACCGGCCACAATAACGCGTACACCCTGCTGGGCAAGGGCCTCCACGACATTGGGCAACTCTGCATCGAAAAACTGGGCTTCGTCAATGCCGATAACAGCAGCCTGTTCCACCAGCAGTAAAATATTTTGTGAGGCCAGTACCGGCGTGGAGCGTATGCGGTTGGCATCGTGCGAAACCACGTCTGTATCATGGTACCGGGTGTCGATAGCAGGCTTAAATATCTCTACCTGCTGGTTGGCAATCTGGGCGCGCTTCAGCCTGCGGATCAGCTCTTCGGTTTTTCCGGAAAACATCGATCCGCAAATCACTTCTATCCATCCCGTGGCTTCGCCTGGCTTAAATGGTTCTATAAACATGAGTACCTTGTTTAAATATAGGGCCTGGTCTAATCTGCCTGCGCGCCTACTATATTGCTGGCAGCACTTTCATTCCACAAACGATCCAGGGCTGTAACTACATATCGACAGCCTTCTGTTGCTTCCTCATCCGTAAAACTTTGCTGTGTGGTAAGGGCAATAATCTGGCTCGACTGCTCCAGGTCAATGTCTTTGCCTGCTTCGAAACGGTACACCAGGAACCTCAGGGTTGTTTTTTTTGTTTTGTCTATTTCCCAGTCCAGGCGCACTTTGCTGCCCGATGAGCGAAATTTAAGTGCCGGTGCGGCGGGCGTTGGCAGCTCAATCCAGGGCGTGGCCGGCGGGATGGCAATATGCCCGAAGTACTTGTTTTGCAAGCTGTCCGCGAGGTCAGGTTTTATTTTATAAAAACTGGACATGCTGTAAAAGATAAGACCGTCAGCATTTTGGGCCCTTGCCGATCTGATTTGCTTCAAAATCTCGTTGGTGCTGTTCCAGGGTGCCTTAGGCGCGCCTGCCATGCGATACAATCCCAACCCGATAAACAATTGCCGGTTACCGCTATGTTGTTTCCACCAGGGCAACAGTACCTCATAGGCTGCCAGACGGTGTCCGTGCTCCCAATACAACTGGGGCGCTACATAGTCCAGCCATTTTTGTTCCATCCATAGTTTCACATCAGAATAAAGGTCATCGTAGCAGGCGGTGCCGTTCGTCGCGGAGCCCTCGGGATCGCGACCCGCATTGCGCCAGATGCCAAAGGGGCTAATGCCGAATTTTACCCAGGGCTTTTGTTTTTTGATATTGTGGTGCAGTTGGGATACAAAAAGGTTTACATTATTTCTGCGCCAGTCATCGAGCGACATACCCCGCGAATTGTATTTCTTGTAGCTGGCATTGTCGTTAAATGTTTTACCGGGTACTTTGTAAGGGTAAAAGTAATCGTCAATATGAACCGCGTCAATGTCGTAGCGGTCTACCACATCCAGGATTACTTTAAGTATATATTCCCTTGCGGCAGGACTACCGGGGTCAAAGTAGGACTTGCCGGCATAGGGAATGATCCAGTCCGGATGCTGCCGGGTAGCGTGCTGGGGTGGATTGGGGTTATTACTGCTGTTCACCAGTGCGCGGTACGGGTTAAACCAGGCATGAAATTCCATGTTCCGTTTATGACATTCGTTTACCATAAACTCCAAAGGATCATACTTAGGAAACGGCGGTTCGTCTTGCTTTCCGGACAGGTAGCGGCTCCAGGGCTCGTAAGGTGAGGCATAAAATGCATCAGCCGCAGCACGTACCTGTACGATAACGGCATTAAAGCCATGCCGCTGCAGGAAGTTGAGTTGGGTTAAAAATTCCTGTTGCTGTTGCTGTGCTGATAAGCCAGGTTTCGACGGCCAGTCGATATTGCCCACGGTAGCGATCCACACAGCACGGAGCTCCCGTTTGGGGGAGGCAGGCTGCGCCAAAGCGCAAAGTGTCCATAGGAGCAAAACAGAAATAAGGAAAATACGGCGCACGTTCAGGTCGTTTGTTCAGGCCACAAATATAGTTATTGCCGGGTAGGTGTCGTGAAGGAGTTTCCCACAGGTTTTGTGAAATGTTGCCCGGTTATCGCCACCCTGTCGGGTTCCGTTTCCGTCAGGAGCGGCTTTGCCCATACCAATACATCGTGAGGCAAAGCAATACGGTGACCAAGAGCCAGATCAGGGGTTGTATTTTTTGCCATTTTATTTTTGTGCTTGTTTCCTTCACTTCCTCTTGAAGTATCCTGGCTTCGTCGGGTAGTTGATCGGTCAGGTGCAGCAGCCGATCCAATAGCAGCAGGTATTGCGGAGCCGGAAGAAAAGGCTTCGCCATACGGTACAAGCCCAGTATTTCGCGGAGCTGGGCCGGTGCGGCGCTCATTTGTAATATAGCTATACGATCTGCTTCCAGTGCGTATAGCATAAACCCGAACAGCTGTTGCCGGTCTATTTGTTGTGGTGGAGATACGCTCAATTGCTGCTGTAATTTTTTCAATTCTCTAATCAGAAATTCACTGCCGAACGGGGCCGCCGAGGGGAGGTGTCCCGACAACCGTCGCTCATAGTCGTATTGCTTACGGCGCTTTGGATGGCTCAGTACTTCATACGCTTCCTGGATAAGCAAAAAGCGGGCGTGTGCCAGGGAACTGTCCGGCTGTTTATCCGGGTGATAGCGCAAGGCCAGGTGTCGGAAGGCCTTTTTAATGTCCTGCGGCAGCGCATTTGTGCTAATTTCCAGTATGCTGTAGTAGTCCTTGATAAGAAGCCGTCGGTGTATGAGGTTAGGAAATATTTATAACTTGTAGTTGTTCTACTGTTTGTAACATTGCGATATTGATGTAAATATCTAACAATTAGCCTGTTAGTAATAGGTTTTTGGTGTTATATAATTATAAGTTAACTTAATCTTGTGTTTTAAACCTTACAAACTTCCGTAAATTTAGGATTCAAACAAAAATCAGGTTCCTATGACAACACAAGTTTTTAACGAGATGCTGGTCGATAATAGTAGCTTTTTACAACCTGTAGCCATTTCCCTGACACATGACCGGGAGGAAGCCAAAGACCTGATGCAGGAAACCTTATGCCGCGCAATTGCCAACAAGGAGAAGTATCAGGAGGGCACGAATATCAAGGCATGGTTATATACTATTATGCGTAATATATTTATCAATAATTATCGTAGAAAGCGTAAGTTCACGAAGGTGAGTTCTGAAGTACCGCAGGATTATTTTATGTTTCAGGTAAACCGGGTAGCTCAAAATGACGGTATCATCAACGCAGGTATCCGCGAAATCAAAGGTGCTATCAATCGCCTGCCCGATATTTTCAGGTTATCTTTCGAATTACATTACCTCGGGTATAAATACCAGGAAATTGCCGATGCCCTACAGGAACCCTTAGGTACCATAAAAAGCAGGATTCATTTTGCCCGTAAAATGCTCGTGGCTAAACTCGTAAGGTAACCGTTTTTCAAGGGTAAGTGCCGGATTGTAAATTTAGCGGTAATTTAGCGGCCGTTATATCAATTCTACTATGTCCGTCCGACTTTCCGTTAACATCAATAAAATTGCTACCCTGCGCAATAGCCGGGGTGGCAATAATCCTGACCTCATTAAAGCTGCCCTGGATATAGAACGCTTTGGGGCGGACGGTATTACCGTACATCCGCGTCCGGATGAGCGACATATCCGCTATGCCGATGTGCCGGCCTTAAAAAAAGTGTTGGCTACAGAGTTCAATATTGAAGGCAATCCCAAAGAAGAAAGTTTTGTAGCTCTGGTATTGGCCAATCAGCCGGCTCAGGTCACCCTGGTGCCCGACAGCAGGGGGCAGCTGACCTCAAATCATGGCTGGGACACCATTGGCGAGCAAGCCTATCTTAAAGATATCATTTCCCGCTTTCGGAATGCCGGCATACGGGTGTCTGTATTTGTAGATCCGGTAGCTGATATGGTGGCCGGTGCAGCTGCCTGTGGTACCGACAGGGTGGAGCTGTATACAGAAGCTTATGCGGCCGGGTATCAACAGGACAAGGAGGCAGCAATAAAAGACTATGTGAGCGCTGCAAAGGTAGCCAACCAACTGGGCCTGGGACTTAATGCAGGTCACGATCTGGACAGAACCAACCTGCAGTACTTTGCAACGGCGATCCCCGGCCTGCAGGAGGTATCTATCGGCCATGCCCTGATCAGCGACGCACTGTACCTGGGTTTGCACAACACGGTTCAGTTATACAAGCGCCAACTGGCGTTCTTGTAAAAGCAGCCCGATGAATAAAAACAGCCCGACAAAGAAGGTAGTCAGGCCGTGTATTCTTTTTGATGATCCTGATTATTTACAGCAATACAACCAGGCTCTTGAATGCTGCGACCAGCCTGATGGCATCATAAACACGAGCTTCGCTGGCACCATGCTGCTTTACCGAAGCTTCATGAGAAGTGATGCACAGCTCACAATTATTGAGTGCGGAAACAGCCAGGCTGAGTAATTCAAAAAACTCCTTACCCAACACCGGATTCATCATGATGTTCATCCTGAACCCAGCAGGGGTATTGTTGTAATATGCGTTTTGCGGCAGGTAATGGCGGAACCGGTAAAATATGTTGTTGATATTCATGAGCGAGGTACAGGCGCTTACTTCGGCCAGTTCCTCATCGCTGGCGCCTTCTGCTGCTGCCAGTGTTTCCATACCCTTTATCAGTACATCGCTTTTTTCGTTTACGGCTGTGGCCAGGGCCAGGAGATAGGCTTCTTTTTTAGTCAGGTGCGTACTTTTAAGTACGGCTGCAATATTTAGTTTCAGATCGCGCAGGTAGCGGCTGTCGGCAGCACCCAGTTTTTCCAGGGCTACACTCGTATGGTCGGACGGAATGTGGAGTTCCTTAAATATTTGCTGAATCGTATCGTGCATGAGTAAGTAGTATATTTAATCAGTGGGTAAAATTGACTTGTAGTCATAACATACCCGGCAGTTATACGCTGCCGGGTATAGTTGAAAGTATATCAAATCCGGTTTTTGTATGCCAGTTCAGTTGCCTGAACCATCAGATAAAGTCCGGTAAATATCAGGCCATTTCCAGTTGCTGGCTTAGGGTAGTTTCTCCTTTTTTCCAGTTGCAGGGACAAAGTTCGTCTGTCTGTAAAGCATCCAGTACGCGGATTACCTCGTCTACATTACGGCCTACACTCAGGTCGTTTACATTAACCCAGCGAATGATGCCTTGAGGGTCAATGATGAAAGTAGCGCGGTAGGCAATTTTTTCTTCGGCTTGCAGGATACCCAGGGCTTCAGCCAGAGATTTGGACGTATCTGCCAGCATAGGGAATTTCAGGTTGCGCAAGCTCTCGTTTTCTCTACGCCAAGCCAGGTGTACAAATTCGGAATCGGTAGAGGCACCGATCAAAACAGTGTCACGATCGGCGAAATCATCATACACATCGTTAAACGCTGCAATTTCAGTAGGGCAAACGAAAGTGAAATCCTTAGGCCACCAGAACATGACCATCCATTTGTCTGTATCTGTATGTATACCATTGGTAATGGTTTCAAATTCTTTGCCCGGGGCATCTGCGTTTAAGGCGGACGGAACTACAGCAATCTTGCTGAATTCGGGAAATTGACTGCCTACAGATGCGGTTTTGTTGCTCATTTTTAAGTTTTATTTTTTTAGGGTGAGAAATTTCATTTTTCGTGGGCAAAGGTCGGCATCCTTTCTCGTATAACCATAAGGTTTTCCCTATGAAAAAATAGCTTTTATCAATATTGAATTAGGTATTTATAGTACGTTATTATATAAGGTGCTGCTTCCCTACATTTGCAGTATGGCTGTACGCGTTGTTTTTTTAGGGGCCAAGCCCATAGGGTACCATTGTCTGGAACACTTGTTGCAACAACAGGAAAAACTGGATATCCGCCTGCTGGGTGTACGTACCCGCTTGCGTCCTCAATTTGATTCCCGCTATGACCTGGCTGCGCTGGCACGTGACCATGGGGTGCCGCTGCTGGATAGCCTGGAGGAACTGCCGGAATGTGATGTACTCTATTCTGTACAGCACCATGAATTGCTTCGCCGGGAACACATAGCGAAGGCAGGTACCATTGCGGTTAACCTCCACCTGGCCCCGCTGCCGGAATACCGCGGCTGTAACCAGTTTTCTTTCGCGATTATGGATGAAGCCAGGGAGTTTGGCGTCACCTTGCACGAAATGGACCATCGTATAGATCATGGTGATATCTTGTTTGAACAGCGCTTTCCGGTGTCCCCTTCTTGCTGGGTGGATGAGCTTTATGACAAGAGTGTGGTGGCTGCCCGCGCGCTCTTTGCCGAAACCCTGCCTTTATTGCTGGCGGGCCATTACACCAAAATACCTCAGGCTGAGCTGTTGGCGCAACGGGGCTCCGCCATTCATTACCGCTCGGAGATCACTGCTTTAAAAGAAATAGACCTGGATATGCCCCTTGCCGAAATTGAAAAGCGGGTAAGGGCAACTGCGATGCCCGGATTTGAGCTTCCTTATTGCCTCATTGGGGGGCAGAAAGTATATTTCAGTCCGGCACCCCCTGAGTTGCGCTAGTTATCATTAAAACTTATTTCCCTATACTTCCATAATGGTGTAGGTTAATAGGGTAATTCGTATTTTTGTCGTATTAAAACTACTGTATATGACGATTCAGCAATTATATACCAACTGCCTCAGTGAAGCTGCTTACTTCATTGCCGATAAGGGCGAAGCGGCGGTAATTGACCCTCTGCGCGATATAGATACCTACCTGGATCTGGCACGGGAGCATAAGGCCACCATAAAATATATTTTCGAGACCCACTTTCATGCAGATTTTGTGAGCGGGCACCTCGACCTGGCGCGGGAAACCGGTGCCACCATCGTGTATGGTCCGCAAACCAATGCGGCTTTTGATTTTCATCTGGCCGGGGACGGAGAACTGTTTCAGGTAGGTGATCTGAGCATTAAGGCCATACATACCCCGGGTCACACCCTGGAGAGTACCTGTTA
>JBEBUO010000049.1:0-12969 GCA_040393285.1 Taibaiella helva
CCCTGCTCGGCAAAGTAATCGAGGGCATAATCGGAAAACTCAAGCCGGATACCCTGCTTAGCTACCCGCTTTTTCAGCTCTTCGAGCTGTATTTGTACAATACCCCTGATCTCCTTTTGCATCAAGGGATGGAACATGATGACTTCATCAATACGGTTGAGGAACTCCGGGCGAAGGGTTTGGCGCAGCAGCCCCATAACCGCGTCACGCGTACGTATTACCACCTCCTGTACATCATCGCCGGCCTTCAGGTCATCAAAGTTTTCCTGTATAAGGTGGCTGCCCAGGTTGCTGGTCATGATGATCACCGTATTCTTAAAGTTGACGGTTCGGCCCTTGTTGTCCGTAAGCCGGCCATCGTCCAGCACTTGTAGCAGGATGTTAAACACGTCCGGGTGGGCTTTTTCTATCTCATCGAGCAGGATTACAGAATAGGGCTTACGCCGTACCGCTTCTGTAAGCTGTCCTCCTTCCTCATAGCCCACGTATCCCGGAGGTGCACCCAGCAAACGGCTTACACTGTGTTTTTCCTGGTACTCACTCATATCGATGCGGGTAAGCATGCTTTCATCATCAAAAAGGTAGTCGGCCAGCGCTTTTGCTAACTCAGTTTTACCCACTCCTGTAGTACCCAGGAAAATGAAGGAACCTATGGGGCGGCGTTCGTCCTGAAGGCCTGCCCGGCTACGGCGGATGGCATCAGCTACGGCCTCTATGGCTTCATCCTGCCCTACCACACGCTTGTGCAACTCATCTTCGAGGTGCATCAGTTTTTCCCGCTCGCTGGTCATCATTTTCTGCACCGGAATGCCGGTGGCACGGGCTACGTTTTCGGCAATATCCTCGGCATCTACCTCTTCTTTCAGCAAGCGCTTCTCAGCTATCTGATCCAGCTCGGTAGTCAGTGATTCGATCAATTCTTCCTGCTCCTTTACCTTCCCATAGCGGATCTCCGCCACTTTTCCATAGTCGCCGTTCCGTTCTGCATGCTCGGCTTCGAGCCGCAGGGATTCTATGCGGGCGCGTGCTTCCTGAATCTTTTCGGCATGTTCTTTTTCATCGGTCCATTTTGCCATCAGGGTATCCCGCTCTACGGATAGATTGGCAATTTCGGTGCCCAACTGCTGTAGTTTAGGCTCGTCATGTTCCCGCTTTATGGCTTCTCGTTCGATTTCCAGTTGGCGGATACGCCGGTTGAGCTCATCCAGTTCTTCGGGCATCGAGTTCATTTCCAGCTTCAGCTTAGCCGCGCTTTCGTCAATCAGGTCAATGGCCTTGTCGGGCAAGAACCGGTCCGTCATATACCGGGTAGAAAGTTCAACTGCGGCGATAATAGCCTCATCCTTAATACGCACATGGTGGTGCGCCTCGTACCGCTCCTTCAGGCCACGCAGGATGGAGATGGCATCTTCTTCGCTGGGTTCATCCACCATCACCCGCTGAAACCGGCGCTCCAGGGCTTTATCTTTTTCAAAATATTTCTGGTATTCATTTAATGTGGTGGCACCTATGGCACGCAGTTCACCCCTGGCCAACGCGGGTTTTAAAATATTAGCTGCATCCATAGCCCCTTCTCCACCGCCTCCGGCGCCTACAAGGGTATGGATTTCGTCGATAAAGAGGATAATACTGCCCTCGCTCTCGGTTACTTCTTTAATCACCGCTTTAAGTCGTTCTTCAAACTCCCCTTTGTATTTGGCTCCGGCTATAAGCAGGCCCATATCCAGGGAGTATATGGTTTTCGACTTCAGGTTTTCCGGCACATCACCATTGATTATCCGGTGGGCCAGGCCTTCAATAATAGCCGTTTTACCCACGCCCGGCTCGCCGACCAGTATCGGATTGTTTTTGGTACGACGTGAAAGGATATGGAGGGTACGGCGAATCTCATCATCCCGGCCAATGACCGGGTCGAGCTTACCGGTACGTGCCATATCGTTGAGGTTCTTGGCGTACTTCTGTAGGGCATTATACACTGCATCAGAAGTTTGAGAGGAGACGGTATTGCCTTTTCGTAGGTCTTTAATGGCGGCAATAAGGGCTTTTTCTGTAAGGCCGCCATCCTTCAGGATACGGGCGGCTTCGTCATTGCCTTTGAGCAGCGCAAGAAGCAGGTGTTCCACGCTAACGAACTCATCGTTAAACTCTTTTAAAGTAGCTCCTGCCCGCAACAACACGTTGTTGGCATCGCGGCTCAGGGCTTGCCCCGCGTCACCACCGCTTTGCCGGGGTTGTTTTTTCAAGGCTTCTTCCAGCCTGCTGTTGATGATATTCAGGTTGGCGTTGCTTTTTTTGATCAGGAAATCTATAGGACCTTCCTTGTCGGCAAGCAGGGCGCTAAGGAGGTGCACGGCCTCAATGGTCGGATTTTCATTGTTGAAAGCAATTTGCTGGGCAGCCTGCAAGCACTCCTGTGCCTTAATGGTGAAATTATTCAGATTCATATTTTTTTGATTTAAACGGCCGGGGCCTTACATAAACAGCCCGGGCGTATTTTTGTTTTATTTGTCGGAGACTAATTTGATCCTACACATTGAGAAGGGCAAAAAACAATCCAAATCCCGGATTCGGAAAAAGCGGCAGCCACCTGCTAAAAATATGCCTAAAATGCAGGCTGCCAGCGACTTTCCTGTAATTTTTTCCTGAAATAATTTCGATAATAGCCAAAGCGTCAGGCGCGTGGCTGTAGCTATAGGGTGATACAAAGCGTTAAAGAATGGCTATGGGGTTTTATTTTAATCCTAAAGTCCTTAAATTCGTAGCTTTTGCGTACCCGATTAAATATTTTGCCATATTGCTTCCGATTAACATGAGGTTTTCTTTCTCCCTGTGCTTACTGATATTCTTTACCCTGTGTTACCCTTGCAAGCGGACAGCGGCTCAGGCCCTGGCCAAAGGGGTAGAAAATGCCGGTGCGGATGCCGTGATTCCGCAACCCAAACCCGAAGACGAACAAAAGGACCTGAAAATACTGAGCGAAACAAAGGACAAGTACGGGAATACAATTCGTAAAATATCCTTTACCAAAGGGCAGACCAGGGTCGTACAAACCATTGTTACCCCCCCTTTCCCCAGCGTGACGGACCGCCGCAGGATAGACCCCGATACCCTGAACAGGGACTCTATTATGGTGCTTGTAGAAAAGAGCAACTACCTGGTAGCCGTCATTTATAAGCGCCAACGGATACGCCAGTACCGGGCCGTATTTGGTCCTGAGCCGGCCAGGGATAAAATGATGGAGGGCGACCGCTGTACACCCGAAGGCTGGTTTAAGATCGTAGCCAAACGCGACCATAAGGCCTGGCAAAAATTCATCCTGCTGGATTACCCCAATGAACAATCCAAAGCCCTCTTCAGACAACGCAAGGCCCAGGGCCTGATTCCTTCAAACGCCTCTATAGGCGGCTCCATAGGCATTCACGGTACTTTTCTGAGTGGGGTAAAAATGATAGACTGGGGTATGGGCTGGACCGATGGTTGCGTAGCCATGAAGCCCGAAGACATAGAAGACTTTTACCGCTTTGTGTTCCCGGGTACACGTGTGTACGTGCGCCGATAATCTAACAGTTCTGTGACAATGCAGGCGCTGCTTTCGGCAGCTGGTACCCATTTTTTTGTATCTTTGCCGCTGCTCATGTGTAACCTGACGACTATTGTACATAAACGCGTAAACAGTACCGACGATGCACTGGTGGCACGGCTGATATCAGCCGAAGCCGACACCCAGGGCCAGGAAGAACTGATTATCAGCAATTATATACAACTCCTTAAGACCTCAGTGATCGTACCGGCACCTCAGGATATACCCGAGGAGATGGCCTTTATGAACATTTATGCCGTGTCGGAAGAGGATTACAGCATCCAGCTTTGTTTTATTCCCGAAACCAGCAGCCCCACCACGCAGGAGTGCAGTTTTATCCGCCTGCTGTTCTTACCGGAATTCTTCCGTCAATGGCCGGGTTCCTTTGACTGTCATAAAAAGGCCTACCGATTTGACCAAAGCAATGAGCAGGTGTTTCCGCTGAATGCCCAAAGCCGGGACCTGCTGGCCCAATTGCTACAGTCAGGTGCGGGCCTGCATCTGGAACATGACTTTACCGCGCTGCTTAAACGCTTTGAACTGGCAACGGCCTTATTACGGATAGCCCTGGCTGCCTTCTTTGTGCCTGATGAGGCCAACCACCTGCCGGCATGTAGTTTTCTTACCCAAAGCAGCGAGCGCAGCAAAGTAATGCTGGCCGAACAAATTATCATGAACAGCCTGGATCAGCCCCTTACCATCAAGGAACTATCCAAACAGGTAGGCATGAATGAGTGTTATCTGAAGAAAGGCTTCAAGGCCATGTTCCACAAGACCATCCATGAGTACCAGCAATTCCAACGGATCGAAAAATCAAAAGGGCTGCTGCTACAGGGTAACCTCAGCATTAATGAGGTAGCCTTTAAAATGGGCTATGGAAGTGCTTCTCACTTCAGCACCACCTTTAAAAGAATTGCCGGCATGAAACCCTGCGATATTCTTAAATAATTACCATTCCGAGGTATAACCTGCATTACTTGAGCCACTTGCCGATGAGCGGCAGCGTGCGGAGCTCCTTTTGTTCTACCCGAACCACCAGCAATACAAAACAGAGGAGCAGCACTGTTCCCGCAGCTACGCGGGTGATAAACTGGTTCGTTTCCTGCCAATTTTCCGTAAGTTGAACTACCCCGCGATGTAGCAGGTACAGCAACACCATGCTGCCCATATAGCTGAGCAACTTTTTGACTGCATAGGGAACGGGATAGTACTTCTGGCCCAGCAAATAAGTAAGTACCATCATAAATGCATAGCAGGTAAATGTGGTCCAGGCTGCCGCATAATACCCATAGTAAGGAATAAAAATATAATTACCGACCAGGGTAATAACAGCGCCGGCCAGGGTAATGTACATGCCCATGCGCATACGGTCGGTAAGCTTATACCATACAGAAAGATTGTAATACACACCCAGGCATATATTAGCCCCTAATAAAATGGGCACCACGCCCAGGCCGCTACGATATGGAGGGCCTACCATGTACTTCCAGACGTCGAGGTAAAGGGCGGTACACAGGAAGGCGACACAAAGGGTAATGACAAACCATTTCATAACCCTGGCGTAGAGTACGGGTGCCTCCTGACCCCGGGACTGGTTAAAAAAGAAAGGCTCGGCCGCCATCCTGAATGCCTGTATAAACAGGGTAATGACGATAGCCAGTTTATAATTGGCCGAATAAATGCCCACCAGCATCATCGATTCGTCCTGGGGCAGGGGCAACAGGCGGGCCAGCATTTGCCGGTCCAGCACCTCATTAACCATACCTGCCAACCCCACAATAATCATAGGTGTGCTATAGGATAGCAACTGTTGCCATAAACGGGTATCTATCCGGAACTTAAACTGCTTCCACTCACCGAAGAGGGCCAGGAACACGAAGATATTCTGCAACAGATTGGCCAGGATAAGAAAGCCCAGCCGGTTTTGTTCATTGTACCAGCGGGCAAATGCGGAGCCGGGTATATGTTGCAGCCAACCAGGCATGACCACCAGCATCAGCACTATGGTGCTCATATTGACCAGGATACCGGCTACTTTGACGAAAGCGTATTTCCGGGGGCGATTTTCCTGCCGCAGCTTAGCAAAGGGTATGGCCGATACGGCATCGAGCGCGATCAACACCATGACCCACACAATATATTCCGGGTGGGGTCCCAGCTGTAGGAAATCATTGATGGGCGTGCGAAACAAAGAAAAGATCAGGGCCAGCCCCAGGGAGCTGATGATCAGCGAGCCGAATGCCGTTTCGAACAATCTTTTCTTGTCTATGCCTTCTTTATTGGAGAACCTGAAGTAACCCGTTTCGAAACCGTAGGTAAATACGATGTTGACGATTGCGATCCATACATACAGCAGGCTATAATCTCCGTACTCCTTCATGCCTGCATGGTCGGCCATGAGGTAGGTGAGCAGGGGGGTGAGCAGGTAATTGAGAAACCTGGCGGCAATATTACTTCCCCCGTACCAGAGGGTTTGGCCTGCCAGTTGCTTGATGGCTGTCAAATGATTTTATTTTTAAGCACAAATGTAACCGTAAATCTTAAACGAAATGCCACAATATACCTCCTTTTATATGCGTTGTCGCCAGGACACGGCACCCAAACGTTTGTGCGAAAAAGACCGTCTAAATAAGGGGTTTGGCTATTGTCACAGCAAAACCGGTAAATTTTTGGTTATTTTTTGGATTTTCAAATTGTTTCTCTACTTTTAGAGCATAATTTAAGGTCAACCATTTATTCATTATCATATCCCGGCATAGCGGCAATTTTATTCAATCAAAAAACACAGTAACCCAATGAAGAACATTCTACTGACAGCTATAGGCATTTTTGCCTTATTCACTTGTATTACCTTCGTATCTTGTAACCCGGACAAGTGCAAAAGTACCGTATGTGCCTACGGAGGTGTATGTAATGAAGATGGCTCCTGCACCTGCCAAACCGGTTACGAAGGCGAACGTTGTGAAACGATAACACGCAATAAATTTAAAGGCGCCTGGCGGGTAACCGAAGATGGCACCATCAGCAATCCCCAGCAGTATGCTGTATCTGTGGAAAATGGCGATCAGGTTGATGAGGTTATTATCCGTAATTTCTACAACTTGTTTAACTCCTTTGTTCATGCTAAAGTAAGCGGCGACACCATTTACATTGCCACACAGGACATTCAGGTAGGTGAGGACATAAAAACCATTGAAGGTAAAGGCTATGCGGTACCTGAAGCGTTTTACGACCTGCATGGCAAACTGATTCTGAGCTATCGGGTTACTTCATCTGATGGTTCGGTAAATGAGTTTGGGCTGAACGGTAATAATAATACATCTATCTGGACCAAATAGATATCCCGGTACCCTGTACCCAGGGTAATGACACATAATGCTGCCATCTGCTCGCGGAGGCAGCATTATTATTTTTAGTGACACTCCGATCCTGAGGCTGATGTACAAACAATATTTTGGTGACCTGTTTATCCACCCACGCTGGTATTTTGTACTCAGCGTGCTGATTGTATTGTTTATTCTTTCCTTTTTTCTGCCCTTCCTGTTTCAGGCGGTTATTATACTCACGCTCGCCTTCTTTTCACTTACCCTTGTGGACTATATCCTCTTGTTCTTTTCGGGTGGGCAGCTGGTGGCTGAGCGGATCTTGCCGGCACGTATGAACCTGGGAGATGAGAATGAGGTGCGCATCCGACTCCGGAATCAAGGCTCGTTCAGAGCCGCTATCATGCTCATTGACGAATTGCCCTTACAGGTACAGGAGCGCGACTTTAGCCTGAATTTTCATATTCCTGCCGGCGGCAGCGCCCAGAAAGCATACACCCTCCGCCCGGCCAGTCGTGGTGAATACACCTTTGGGCGGCTGTTGTGCTACGTCAGCAGCCCGCTGCGCTTGCTACGTCGACGCCGCAGCATAGCGGCCACCAACACCGTAAAGGTGTACCCTTCGGTAAAATACCTGAGGCAATACCAGCTATTGGCCCAGAGCGACCACAGACAATTTCATGGCATTCGGAAAATACGGCGGCTGGGTCACAGCATGGAGTTTGAACAAATCAAAGAATACGTGAACGGAGATGACCTTCGGAGCATTAACTGGACCGCTACTGCCCGGCGAAATAGCCTGATGGTGAACCACTACTCGGACGCCCGCAGCCAGCCTGTGTATTGCATTATTGACAAAGGACGAAGCATGAAGATGCCTTTTGACGGGCTGAGCCTCCTCGATTATGCCATCAATGCCGCTCTACTCTTCCTCCATGTAGCGCTCTTAAAGCAAGACAAGGCAGGACTGATCACCTTTGCCGGGAAACTACACGATGTGGTACCCGCCGAAAAAACACGCCTGCAAATGCACCGGCTCAATGAGACCCTTTACCACCAAACCACCCGGTTTGACGACAGTAATTACGAAGCCTTGAGCGTGGCCATATTCCGCAAGATAACACAGCGCAGTTTTCTGCTATTCTTCACCAATTTTGAAACCATGATCGCACTGGAGCGACAACTCCCTTACCTGCGCCAGCTGGCCTCCCGCCACCTGGTGTGTGTGGTTATTTTCCAAAATACCCTGCTTAAAGAGATTCATGAGGCCCACCCGGACAATATGGAGGGCATTTACATCAAAACCATAGCCGACCGGTTTCAATTTGAGAAAAAACAAATAGAAAAGGAATTACGCCGGTACGGCATCGTGTCCCTGCTCACAACGCCCCAGGCGCTAAGTGTGGATATTGTCAACAAATACCTGGAGCTGAAGGCCCGGCAGCAAATCTAAAGCCGCCGCACGGCCATACGTTGAAAGATAAAGAACAACCCGATTCCCACCGCCCCGCCAATGGCATCAGCCACTATATCCTTCGTATCAAAAGAACGGCCTGTAGTCAGGTCACTGTCCTGTAGCAACTCCACAAGGTATCCTAAAAGAACGGCACACAGCAATACCAGAAAGCCTTTTCTGAAAGTAGCAGGCACGAGAACCCATAACCATAAAAAACTGAATCCGGCAAAGATGACCACATGCACCACCTTGTCGATATGGAGGATGCGCACCTTAGGCACCTCGCTGGCCGGCAGCAGGCAAGCCGCTATGATGAGCAGCGTCCAGGTGATGGCCAGCGAGGTACGCAGCCATTTACGATGATACAAAACACGAAAAAGGGAAAGCATACCTGATGAAATATGGGTAAAAACAAGCCTGTTGGGCACAACAATTGAAGGAACAAAGGTAAGGATCCGACCAACGTGGTTATATGACATTATTATAAAGTATCTAAAACCTATCTTTGCGCCCTATGCGTTCCACCCTTTTAGCATTTTTAGTATTTGCGGGCAGTTGGGTAACCAAGCCTGTGCAAGCCGCAGCTGAAGAGCCGGCTCCCGCCGGTTATTATTTCGACTTTAACGACAATTGTAAAGCCGCTTACGAGGCCCTGGTTTCGCTGCGCATCCAGGAAGGCAAAAGGCTGCTACAGCAGGAGCGGACGGCCCGACCGGGCAATCTTATACCCGTGCTGCTGGACAACTACGACGACTGCCTTACCCTGCTCTTTGTAGGGGACAAGCGGGCATTTCAGAAACGCAAAGGCAACCTGTCGACCCGCCTGGCCTTGCTCGAAAAAGGTGACAAGAATTCACCCTGGTACCGGTACGCTGTGGGGGCGCTGTATTTTCAGTGGGCCGCGATACATATCCGCTTTAATGAATACCTGACTGCGGGCAATGATTTTCGCAAATCTTATGCTCAGCTGAAAGAAAACCAAAAGAGATTTCCAGACTTTAAATACAATGAAGTATTGATGGGTATGGAGGAAGCCATTATCGGAACTATTCCCGATAATTACAAATGGGTAACCAATATGCTGGGGATGAAGGGTGACGTAAAACGGGGAACTGCACGGATAGCAGGATTTCTTAATGACCATAGCAAAGACGCTACCCATTTTCGGGAAGAGGCCGCCTTTTACTATTGTTATGTGAATTTTTTCCTTTTATCTGATAGTAAAGGCACCTGGAAGTACCTGAACGAAAGCGGCCTGGATTTCAAAAATAACCACCTTTTTGCCTTTATGAAGGCCAACCTGGCCCTGGATGACAATAAAGCCGCCGTGGCCGAGCAGACGGTACGCAACCGGAATAAGAGCAGTGCCTATATGGACGTACCGCTCTTTCACTACCAGCTGGGTTTAAGCCTCCTGCAAAAGATGGATGGCGACTGCC
The DNA here is from genome assembly GCA_040393285.1 of Taibaiella helva. GTDB lineage: Bacteria > Bacteroidota > Bacteroidia > Chitinophagales > Chitinophagaceae > Taibaiella > Taibaiella helvus_C. Next base: position 9,799 of record JBEBUO010000049.1, read on the forward strand.
TGGTGCATTTTGAGAAATTTCTAAGCAGCAATACAGGTAACTTGTTTGTGAAGGATGCTTACCAGAAAATGAGTTTTTACTGCCTGGCCAGCGGCAACCTACCCAAAGCTATGAGGTATAAAAACCAGATCAAGCTGGCCGGTGCCACCCAGATAGACGCAGACAAACAAGCGCAACGATATGGAGAAAGCAGCTCCTTCCCTCATCCCATATTATTGAAAGCGCGCCTCCTATGCGATGGGGGTTACTTCAACAAGGCCTTAGAACAACTCCACGGGCAAAAGATAAGCAGCTTTAAGCAAGTAGCCGACCAACTTGAGTTTAACTACCGCTACGCCCGCATTTATACCTTAATGGGGCAGCCGGAAAAGGCTATCCCTTTTTACGAAAAAACCATTCGTGCGGGTGCCGCCCGCCAGGAACACTACGCAGCGCGTTCTGCCCTGGAATTGGGCCAGATCTATGAGCGTCAAAATGAGAAGGAGAAGGCGATAACCAGCTACCGCAACTGCCTGAGCATGAAAAACCATGACTATAAAGCCTCCCTGGATCAAAAAGCCAAGGCGGGCATTAACCGCCTGGGGGGCAGTTAAAACAAGCCATTGATACGGGCATCTATCTTCCCGATAATTCCCGCCAGGTCTTCCGGATTTTCATCAAATTGTATTTCGTCGCTTTCGATAATCAGCAGGGGGCCGTCCGTGTATTTGCTCACCCAGGTATTGTAGTGCTCGTTCAGGCGTTTCAGGTAGTCGAGCCGTATATTTTCTTCATAGTCCCTGCCGCGTTTCTGAATACGATCTACCAGCGTAGGAATGGAAGCTTTAAGATAAATAATCAGATCAGGCGGTTGTACCATTTGCTTCAGGGTATGAAAAAACTGTGCATAGTTCTCAAAGTCGCGACGCGACATGAGGTTCATTTCATGCAGGTTAGGGGCAAAAATATGGGCATCTTCGTAAATAGTCCGGTCCTGAATCACGGTATGACTGCCGTTTTGTATTTCCAGAATCTGGCGCAACCGGCTATTTAAAAAATATACCTGAAGATTAAAAGACCAGCGGTGCATATCGTTATAGAAATCGCTGAGGTAGGGGTTGTCTTCCGTCGACTCAAACTGGGCCGTCCATTTATAATGTTTGGCCAGCATTTTTGTTAGCGTGGTTTTACCGGCACCGATATTACCGGCAACAGCGATATGCTTTAATTTTTTTTGTGGCATAGCGGATGGGTGTTCATTAAATGAGTACAAAATAAAATCAAGCCTGCATAGGCAATCATGCTCCATCTGACAAGCCTGGTCTTACCGGTCCGTTTTCATACTCCTGATTGCAAACAGGATGCCAAATTAAAATTAAATACAACAAATAACAACTGTGGTCTGATGAGGCTGCCTAAAAAGGCCGTCCCAACGAGGGGAGAACCTTTACCCTGTATGTATCTTACGCAGACTTGGATTATTATAGCTGAGGATTATTAGTGTTTATCGTATAAATTGCATCCTGTAACTAAACTTACTTACCATGTGGGAAGAAAAAGACAACCAACTACAACGCAGTTTTGAATTTAAAGATTTTTCAGCCGCTTTTGCGTTTATGACCCGGGTAGCTTTACTGGCGGAGCAGCACCAGCACCATCCCAATTGGAGCAATATCTGGAATAAGGTAGACATACGGCTTTGCACGCATGATGCGGGCGATATTGTGACGGACAAAGATCGTGAGCTGGCTGCCGCCATTGACGGCTTAGGATGACGTACCCGATGTGGAAGAGGAAGAAGGTTTTTGCCGGTTTGACGCCGGGTATTTCTTTTTAGGGGCAGTACCTTGCTTATGTGGTGCTGCGTCCTTTCTTCCCTGTCCCTGGCCGGCCTTCCCGGCACCCTTGTACCGGTTTCCTTTTCCCGACCCGCCGCGGTGACTCCCATTCGGGTTATACTCGGGAGCGACGCCGTAGCCTTCGGGCAGCGGTGCTTTTTCGATCGATCTGCCAATCAGCCGTTCTATTTGCCCCAACTTACGTTGGTCCTTTTCATTCACAAAAGTGATGGCAGTACCGGTACTGGCCGCCCTTGCTGTGCGCCCTATGCGGTGTACATAATCCTCCGCATCATGAGGCACATCGTAGTTCAGCACCAGGTCTATGCCTTCCACATCAATACCGCGCGAGAGGATATCGGTACCGACCAGCGCCGTTAGTTTTTGGTTTCGGAACTCCATCATTATAGCCTCCCGTTCTTCCTGTTGCAGGTCGGAATGGAAGGCTTTGGTGTTGATGCCGGCACGACGCAGGCTATGTTCCAGTTTTTTAACTTTTTCCTTGCTGGAAGAGAAGATGATGATGGATTTATAATCACCTGCTTTCAGCACTTCCAGTGCCAGTGCATGCTTTTGCTCATCATTAACCAGGTAAGCCAGTTGGCGGATACCTTCGGCAGGCTTGGAAATGGCAATATTGATTTCTTTAGGTTGCTTTAATATCTGGGCCGTGAGGGTACGGATACGAGGTGGCATGGTAGCACTGAAGCAGAGTGTTTGGCGTGCTTTAGGCAGTTCCCCAACGATGCGGAGAATATCATCAAAAAAGCCCATATCCAGCATCCGGTCTGCCTCGTCAAGTACCAGGTGTTTCAGTTTGGAAAAATCAAAGCCACCCATTTGTATCAGGGCGATAAGCCTGCCGGGCGTGGCAATAATGATATCGGTGCCTTTTGCCAGCGCTTGTTTTTGCTGGTTCCAGTTGGTACCACTACCACCGCCATAAATAGCTATGGAGCGTACGTCTATAAAATAGCTCATGGCGTCGATCTGCTGGTCGATCTGGATTGCCAGTTCACGTGTGGGCACCAGCACTAAGGTATTGATTCCTTCGGCGGGCATGTTCATGATCTTATGCAGCAGCGGCAATACAAAAGCCGCTGTTTTTCCCGTACCCGTCTGGGCACAGGCAATAAGATCGTTATTTTGAAGAATAAGGGGAATCGCCTGTTCCTGGATGGGTGAGGGCTTTTTGTAACCCATGGCGGCAATGCCGTCTAATACATCCGGATCTAAATTAAAATCGTCGAATAGCAACATGTAATGATTATGGTTCGAAAGGAGACAGCCTAAAGTATATACGATGCCTGTCCAACTGCAAAGATAGTATATTGCACACAGGAAAAACAGAAAG
>JBEBUO010000050.1:0-12952 GCA_040393285.1 Taibaiella helva
ACCGGATAAAGTGGTATTTTATAAGGCCTGTACACCGGCAGAAAGCCGCGCGATCATTTTTAAAGCTGTTAAAAATAATGTTGATGTTTATTTCGCTGATGGTACGAATGATATTCCCTAATTCCGGCAGGCAATGGAAACATTAAGGATCCTCTCCTGGGTTTCCCCGCTGCTCGCCCTGGTCTTAGGCTGGAAGTACCGGAGGTTTTCCCTGCTGTGGAATTACTGTTTATTGGGTCTTATTTTTGATACCCTGACCTACTGCATTCGTTTTGTCTGGTTTCCAGGTGAGCAGGTGATTACGCTGGGCAACCTGTTTATCCTGATTGAGTTGCTTGCTTTCGGCCTCTTTTTCTATCGTTATGTCTTTCACCGAAATAGGTTGTTTGCCCTGTCAGTAGCGGCCGTAGCGGTAATCTTTGTAGTCCATACCCTGCTCAATGCACTGTTTAAATTTAACCTGACTGCGCTTGTGGTATTGCCCATTGGCTACATTGGCTGCTGCCTCCTGGGCTTTAACGCTATCCTTAAGGAGCAAAAAATACAGCGCCTGGAGCGGTCTTTTACGTTCTGGGCCCTGGTGGCCATTTTTATTTTTGCCGCCGGTGCATTTTTTGTGTATTTGGTCTTAAGCCAGATTATTGATAATAAAGCTCAGGATGTAAAGGTAATCTGGTTTTCTATATTTACATGTATTAATATTTTGCGTTATTTGCTTTTAGGCATAGCTTTATACCAAAAAAACGATTGATTGGATAATCTTACTGTGGTGCTGGTGGGGGTTTTGGCTATGCTGATCATGGCCATGGGTATTATTGCCTTTGTGATCCTGTATAAGCGGCGTGTGATCGAGAACCAGCTGGAAATTGAGCGCATTAATAACCAGGTGGAGCAGGACATGCTCAAGGCAACACTCCTGAGCGAGGAGACCGAGCGAAAACGTATTGCAGCAGAACTGCATGATGATATAGGCGCTACGCTGGCATCAGTAAAGTTATACCTATACCACATTAAGGCCGATGGGGCTCAGGAGGAGCGGCTAAAGTCGGCTAAGGACTTGCTGGATCAAACGATTCAGAACGTGCGTAACATCTCGCATAAATTGCAACCCACTATTCTGGACCAGCTAGGCCTGGAAAAGGCACTTTCCTCTTATGCCAATATCTGGAACCAATCGGGTGGGGTACGGGTAAATTATCAGCCCTGTGCAGCAGCGGTGGTATTGCCGAAAGGAGCAGATTTGCAACTCTACCGCACCATACAAGAGTTGGTCACCAACATCATCAGGCATGGACAAGCCCAGCATATAGATATCAGTATGGAAGAGCAAACAGGGAGCTATCTTTTGCGCATGCTGCACGATGGATCAGGTATGGATCAGGCATCTTATATGAGTAATTTACGGAAAGAAGGTAGTACCGGTTTGAAAAACATACAAAACCGATTGCGTATTTTACAAGCTGATATACAACATAATATATGTTTGAAAGATAAAAAGAGCGAAATCTTAGTTAAGATTCCCCGAAAAATGCCTTAATTTGTTGGACATTTTCCCAGATGTTCTACTATGTCCAAGCGTATAAATTATGTAATTGCGGATGACCACCAGATCTTTCGACAGGGCTTGAGAATGGCCCTGGAAACAGACAGTTCCTTAGCATGTCTCGGCGAAGCAGCTAATGGAAAAGAACTGATTAGTCTGGTAAAGTCCTGTAAGCCGGATATGGCTATTGTGGACCTGAAAATGCCGGAAATGGATGGTCTTGAGGCGGTCAATATCCTTAAAGCGGACTATCCTGAGCTTCATATCATTATTTTGACCATGTTTGACGATGAGCATTACATCATGCACCTCATCGAAGCCGGGGTAAGCAGTTATCTGTTAAAAAATGTAGAGCCTGATGAGATCATCAATGCGATGTATTCCATTGCAGAAACCGGCTATTATTTCAACCGCCTGGTCAATAATGTGATGTTACAACGCATTGTACAGAAAAACAAAATTGTCCCCCGCTTTAACGGCGGCATTGAATTGACGGAACGGGAGAAACAAATCCTTCAACTGATCTGCAAAGAAAAGACCAACCAGGAAATTGCCAATGAAATATTCATGAGTGCGCGTAGTGTAGAGGGCATCCGTTCCAAATTATTGGAAAAAATAGGTGTGCGCAACACGGCCGGCCTGGTACTATATGCTGTGAAGACCGGCCTTGTTACGGCCTGACATGCTGCTACTCGTCCAGCCCGTATTCTTCTTTAAGGCTTTGCAACAATCGTTTTTCACTGTACTCAGCATAGCTGCTGGGTTCTATTTTTCCACCTTTGTATTCTATATAGGCACGGGTAAACTGCGCCCCGAAATATAGGATAGCTGCAGAAAAATATATCCAGAGTAACAGCACAATGATGGATCCCGCAGCCCCGTAAAGACTCACGGTAGCGGCATTGCTGATATACAGCCCGATGAAAAACTTGCCAATGAGGAACAGACCGGCCGTTACAAAAGAACCGGGCCATACCAGTCTCCATTTGATCTTCACATCGGGCAGCATTTTAAAGATGACGGAAAACAGGAAGCTCAACACAAAAAAGATGAATACATTACTGATCACTGCCAGGTAGTCCACATTTAGATCGGGTAGCAGCTGTAACAGGTATTTGCTCAGCGCCAGCATCACTGCATTAATGATAAGGGATACAATAAGCAGGAAGCCCAGACCGATAATCATGGAAAAAGATAATGCCCGGTTGATGAGTAGTTTTATAAATCCTTTTTTTTGTTTCGCCCGGACACCCCATATAAGGTTTAACGAATCCTGGATCTCTACGAATACGCCGGTGGCTCCTACCACGAGGGCTACTGCACTGATGACGGTAGCCATAGTGCTGAGCTTTTGCCCTTGAAGTCCTTTGATGATATCCTGTATTTGCAGGGCGGTATTGGCCCCAACCAGGTCTCTGAGTTCGGTAAAAATTTTACCTTGTAAGGCATCCTGCCCGTAAAAGGCGCCACCGGAGATGATGATGAGCAAGAGCATCGGAGGCAGCGAAAAAATGGTACTGTAGGCAAGTGCAGCGCTTAGTTTCATGCCTTTGTCATTGCCAAATCCCGCGCCCGCATTCACTAATATTTTCCAATACTTCTTAGATATTTGCTTTAATTTCGTTACCATAACATGCATTTGATAAATTCTATCTCCCCAGTAAGTGAAGAGCGCCCACACAGTTGTTGACTACATGGTACAGACACCAAGATAAGGAAACTGAAGGTAGGAGCATGTATAAAGAACAAAAAAAATAGCCAGATTGTTATGAAACTTGAAGAAGAGTTGAAGATGCTGCAATTTTCCAGTATTTTTCATAAGGCCTCGGTTAACATTCTCTTTACCGGTCATTGGCTCGAAAGCAAAATGCAACAGTCCTTTAAAACTTACGGTATCACTATCCCTCAATATAATGTATTACGCATCCTGCGGGGAAGAAAAGGCGAACCGATGAGTGCCTTCGATATACAAGAGCGCATGATCCACCGTACGTCCAACGTATCGCGCATATTAGAAAAGCTGGTGGAAAAAAAATTGGTAACACGGCTCCACTGTAATGACAACAGAAGGAAAATAGATGTGTATATTACAGAAGCCGGTTTGTCTTTACTACAGGAAGCAGATAAAGTTACCGTAGAGATTAATGAGAAATTCAGTCACATTATGGATGCCAAAGAAGCGCATGATTTTAATTTCTGGTTAGACAACCTACGTAGTAATTTTGAGTAATGACAACGGCATGGGATCCTTATATAAATGGCTTTAAAGCCTATTTGCAACTAGAAAGGTCATTGTCCGATAACACAGTTGCGGCTTATTTGCATGATGTGCGGATGCTCAGGGATTTTCTTTTGCATGAAGGTGAAGCACTCCCCTTTGATCAGATCAGCTTAGCTCACATGCAGACCTTTCTGCATGCTTTTGAAGACAAGGCTTTATCGGCGCCTAGCCAGAGCAGGATTATAGCCGGTACACGCGCCTTTTTTAATTACCTTATAGAGGAGCAGGTCATTCCTGCCAATCCCGCCGATTTGCTGGCCACGCCAAAGCAGTCGCGTATGCTGCCAGATGTACTAACGGTAGAAGAGATCGAACTTCTTTTTTCGGGCATCGACCACAGTAAGCCCGAGGGACAACGTAACCGGGCAATGCTTGAGGTCATGTATAGCTGCGGATTGCGGGTTAGTGAAACAATTCACCTTCTCATCTCCAATCTCTATTTGGATGTGGGCTATATCAGGGTAATTGGTAAACGTAATAAAGAACGTTTAATCCCTATTGGTGACGAAGCGGCCAAACACATTGAGCTTTACCGGCAATACAGTCGTACGCAAATCAATGTGGCCAAAGGCTGCGAAGATTTTCTATTCCTGAATCGCAGAGGGGGGCAACTGTCCAGGGTTATGGTATTTTATATTATCAAAGCAGCGGCCCGCCAGGCAGGCATCGATAAAAATATCCATCCCCATACCTTAAGGCATAGTTTTGCTACCCATCTTGTAGAAGGCGGCGCCCACCTCCGCGCAGTACAGGAGATGCTGGGGCATGAAAACATAACCACTACAGAGATCTACACACACCTCGACAGGGCCTTCTTAAAAGCCACGCTGGAACAATTTCATCCGCGTTTCCGTCCTTAATCCGGGGAGGTAGTCAGCAGGAGAACATATGACAAACAGCATTTTTTCCTGCTTTTTCAAACTTGCTTATTTAACAGGCACACGGCAACCTTTATAGCGCCAACTTGTTAGTTCTATATTGAATCATGTTAGTGATTTTTCTACCTAAAGCAGAAAATTATGAAACAGGAAATGTCTGACACCGGTTTCCCGCCACAGGAGCAGGACCTACAACCAGGATTGGAAACGGAAATGGTACCAACTCCTGAAGCCGCGCCCAAACCCCATGCAAAAGCGGGTAAACTAGCGGGAAAGACCGTGTTCATCACCGGAGGAGATAGCGGCATAGGCCGCGCAGTGGCTTTATTGTTTGCCCAGGAAGGCGCCAGCGTGGCATTGTCCTATTTGAATGAAGAAGAAGATGCCTTGAAGACAGCCGAAGAAATCAAAGCTTTGGGCGCCGATGTACTATTGCTTCCCGGCAATGTAGCCGAAGCGTCCTTCTGCCAGATGGCGATAAAGGAAACATACGATCGTTTTAATCGCCTGGATATACTCATCAATAATGCGGCAGTCCAGTTCCCTCAGGAAAATCCGGTAGATATAAGTGCTACACAGCTTTTGGAAACATTCAGTGTCAATGTATTTTCCGCCTTTTATTGCACCATAGCAGCCTTGCCCTTGATGAAAAAGGGTGCCTGTATCATTAATACAACTTCTGTTACGGCTTATCGGGGTAGTCACCATCTTATTGATTATGCGGCCACTAAAGGAGCCCTGGTATCGTTTACACGATCGCTGTCGGCCAACCTTTGCGACAGGGGAATACGCGTGAATGCGGTGGCGCCGGGCCCTGTATGGACACCCTTAATCCCTGCCAGCTTTGACGCGGACAAAGTAGCCTCCTTTGGCACCGATACCCCGATGAAACGTGCGGGTCAGCCTAATGAAATTGCTACCTGTTTTCTCTTTCTGGCTTCGGATGATGCCAGTTATATGACCGGACAGGTATTGCATCCCAACGGAGGCGAAATCATTAATGGTTAGTCTGTAAAACCCATTTGGTATAAGCAATAATGAAAACCGGTACAGCTGGAAACCTACTACGAGGATGTTGCGCCGGGAATTCACGTTTTTTATCAGTAGCCGCGGCTGCGGACTAAGGAACAATCCTTATATTTGTGTCATAAAAAGAAAACAAATATGTTTGCCATAGCGATACATGGTGGCGCCGGGACGATAGCTAAAGAAGGATTGGACAGCGAGAAGACGAATAATTATAAGACGGCACTTCAGGAAGCTGTGGATGCCGGGTTTCAGGTGCTGGAGCGAGGTGGCACAGCCATGGACGCCGTTACCGCCGCTGTGGTCGCTCTGGAAAATTGTCCACTGTTCAATGCCGGTAAAGGATCGGTGTTTAACCACGAAGGCGGTCACGAAATGGATGCTTCTGTAATGAACGGGAGCGACTGCAATGCCGGTGCGGTGGCAGGCATTCAAGGTGTTAAAAACCCGGTATTGCTGGCACGCGCTGTCATGGAACAGTCCGATCATGTGTTCCTGAGCGGTCCGGGAGCTGTCTCTTTCGCCCGCGAACGTCAGCTTGAGCTGGCGCCCGATGACTATTTTTTTGATGCATTAAGGTATGAACAATACAAAGAAGCCCGGGCACAAGGCCGGGTACAACTGGATCATACAGTATCCGGCGACCATAAGTTCAGTACAGTAGGGGCAGTAGCGCTCGACATGCAGGGACATCTGGCCGCGGCCACCAGTACCGGTGGCATGACCAACAAGCGATTTGGAAGGGTAGGTGATACGCCTGTAATCGGTGCGGGTACTTACGCCCATGATCAGACTTGTGCCATATCCTGTACCGGGCATGGTGAGTTTTTTTTAAGACAGGTAACCGCCCACCAGGTACATTGTCTTATGGCATATAAGGAATTGTCGCTGGCAGATGCCTGCAGGCAGGTAGTGATGGAGGAGCTGGTGCAGTTGGGCGGCGAGGGCGGACTTGTGGCCATAGACCATAAGGGAAATGTGTGTATGCCTTATAACAGCGAAGGTATGTACAGAGGATACAGGAAAAGTGATGGCAGTGGTTTCGTTGCGATCCATAATAGTTAATAATGAAAATCTGAATGATGAAAAAGAATGGTTTACTGATTACCACCTTGCTCATGGCAAGCTGCTTTTTGTCCTGTAAGAAGGATGACCCTATAAATGGCAAGGATGATGGGTCCGGCAAGGGAGAAAAAGGAATAGTACGCATAGAGGTCGCACATTTTGCAGGCGATCAGCCCCTGCTGATGGATGGGATGACGCGTTACAGAAACAGTCATGGAGATGATTTTACCGTAACCATGCTTAAGTATTATGTGAGTAATCTTGTATTGATAAAAGCCGACGGTTCGACTTTTGCAGAACCGGAAAGCTACCACCTGATCAACCAGGCCGAGGAGAACTCCCTGCAATTTACATTGACAGATGTACCGGCCGGCAAATATGATAAGCTTAAGCTCCTGATTGGTGTAGATAGCCTGAGAAATGTAAGCGGCGCACAAACAGGCGCACTGGATCCGTTGAACGATATGTTCTGGACCTGGAGCACGGGTTATATTATGGCCAAAATGGAAGGTAAAAGCAATGCGTCAACAGCGCCGGGCTCAATATTGAATTTCCATATTGGTGGCTTTTCTGGGCCTTACAATGTGCTACAGGAGGTGGTTTTGGAATTACCTCAGGACTTGGTCGTAAGCGTAGACAAGGAGGCCAGCCTGCATCTCAAATCAGATTTGCTTTCCTGGTTCGATATGCCCTTTACAATCGATTTTGCCACTATGAACAATGTCGCTATGCAAGGACCGGAGGCCCAGCAGATAGCTCAAAATTACAGGCAAATGTTTTCCGTTATTTCAGTAGAATAATACCCCTAAAGATATTTTCCTGTGCGTGCTGATACCCTAAGAATACTCCTAAGTGTGCTGACCATGTCCTCCGTTTTGTGGTATGGTTGCAGAAAAGACGATCCCCCCGCTATCCAAAAGGGCGAAAATTATACCTTCCAGGTACCGGCTCATTTCCCGGAACCGGTTTATCGTTTTGAGCAGAATCCGGTAAGCGAAGCCGGCTTTACATTAGGACGCCGCCTGTTTTTCGATCCGATTATGTCGCGAGATCAAACCATTAGTTGCGGGAGTTGTCATCAACCCTTTGCTGCTTTTTCTCAGTTCGGGCACAACGTGAGTCATGGCGTGAAGGACAGGTTGGGCGTACGCAACTCTCCCGGTCTGTTTAACCTGAACTGGCATACCAGTTTTTTCTGGGATGGTGGGGTAAATCATATTGAAAATCAGCCTGCCAATCCCATTACCAATCCCCTGGAGATGGATGAAACACTGGAAGGCATTGTGGGGAAATTGAGGTCCAGCGCCGAATATCCCCAGCTTTTTCAGCAGGCCTTCGGTGACACCCTGATCTCCACGCAACGCATCTTCCGGTCATTGGCGCAGTTTATGGGCTTAATGGTATCGGCAGATGCCAAGTACGATAAAGTAGCAAGAGGTGCAGCCGGAGTTGCCTTTACCGAAGTAGAGCAATCGGGATTGAACGTGTTCAGGGAAAAATGTGTGCAATGTCATACGGAACCTTTATTCAGCGATTTTTCGTTCCGGAATAATGGCCTTGCCTTATTGCCGAATACACAGGGAGAAGTCGACCTGGGGCGGGGTGTTATTGAACCTAACGATTCCGGCTCCTATTACCGGTTCAAAGTTCCTTCCTTACGCAACCTTAAGTATACCCAGCCGTATATGCATGATGGTCGCTTCACGACGATAGACGAAGTGCTGGATCATTACAGTAATGGGATACATGTGACCCTCAACCTTGACCCCTTATTACAGACGGGACTGTCACTGAGTACAGCGGAAAAATCAGCGCTTAAAGCCTTTTTGGAAACATTGAATGATGAGACTTTTGTGAAAGATCCACGGTTTCAGGAACCGCAATAATCATTGACGTTCCGATCACTCTTTTACAGCGACTGGTATACCTTCATGAGTTGCTGTGCAACTACCGGCGATTCAAATTGCAGGGCGTATACTTTGCCTTTGCGGATCATTTCTGCGCGCAGTTCGTCTGCTTGTAATACCTGTCTTACAGCCGCCGCTAACTGTTCCGGTTCATCAGGGGAGATATACAAACTATCCGGACCGCCTGCTTCTTCAAGGCAGGAGCCCTGAGCTGCAATGACCGGGACACCCGATTGCAGCGCTTCCAGGATAGGCAGACCAAAGCCCTCGAAACGGGAAGGATAGACAAATATTTTTGCACATTGATACAATATAGGAAGGTCTTGAGCCAGCACCCCTTCCAGGAATAATACTCGATGCACCATAGCGTGCTGCCGAAGATAGGCTTTCACTTCTTCTACATAAGCGGTGGGTTTGCCTACCACTACGAGACTTATATCGGGAGGAAGGAGCCGCAATGCTTGTACCGTAAGCAAGAGGTTTTTCCGGGTTTCTATGGTGCCCACTTGCAACAGGTAGGTTTCCGGTAAGGTGTATTTTTGCCGCAAACCTGATTTTTGCTCAGGCGTAGCTACTGTTTTAAACGCTTCAGAGCAGCTTTGATAGATCACAGAGATCTTACGCGGTGGTACACCCAGGAAGTGCACGATATCCTCTTTGGTTTGCTCGCTGATAGCAATGATCTTATCTGCATGGCGGCAGGCATAAGCTAGCTTTGCCGCATATATGCGCCGGTCGGCAGCAGGGTATAGCCCGGGATATCGTAAAAAGATGAGGTCGTGAATAGTGACGAGCTGTTTGATGCCTTTTCCGGAAAGGCCAAAGGGGAGTTCATGGCTTAATCCATGATAGATGGATAAACCATCTTTAACTAAACGGGGCAGGACCAATCTACTCCGCCACAGGCTACCCGGCATATACCAGGGCGCTTTTCTTAGGTGTATCGGGGTTTGAAAAAAAGTGGCTGTCCTTTCGTTTTCGGGTAGCGCCGGGCTGTAGAGATAATAGTCGTGTTCGGGAAACGAAGTATAAAGACCCCTGATGAGGGAACGGCTGTAGTTGCCCAGTCCGGTGGCGTTCAGGAATGCCCTTTTGGCATCAAAGCCTATCTTCATGATGCAAATATGCAGAAATATTAAGGAAAAACGGTGTAGGTATAAAAATGGGTGCTTGTTTAAAGAGCTTAAATTCTTGTCATGTTGAGTAACGTTGAAATGCGACAAGGATTTACAATCAAATTTTTATACATCTAAGTATGGAAGTTTAACTGCCTTTTAGATCGCCTCTTTTATTCCTTTTTCCAGCGTTCTATCAATATCTTTTTAAATTCGGCTTCGGCTGCATTCATTGCCGTGAGTTGCCGGGGCGAGATTACCTTCAAAAATTCGTTTTTGTATTTCGCTTTGATGCTGAGTTGCCGACCGTCAAGCTGTTGCAGCCGGTCCAGGTCCTGGCGTGGGTTTTTACTATTTTTACTGTTTTCCCGAATCTCCTTTTTTTGCCGCCATATCACCCGCAATTCGTTTTCGTACCGGTTGTACAGGGGCCAGAATTTTTGGCTTTGCTCCGCTGTCATCTCCATCCGGTCTGTAAGCATAGCGATCTTTATATTGCGTATGTCCGACCCGCCTTTCTTTTGGGCAAACAGTGGTGCCGCCATAGAAAGGAAACTACATACGATGATCAGCGCTAATTTCTTTGACATGATTTATTCTTTTTTACTAAGTATTGATAGGATTGCTGCCCGCATTACATAAATTCGAGGTAAAATTCAAGATCTTCATCGGATATATCATCCAGGGCTCCGCTATAGTCAACAGGAGCGCCTTTACTCAAGTTGCTTTCCAGCAGGTTCATACCCAATTCATCAATATGTTCCAGCAGGTAAGCCTCTATAGCTGCGTCGGACACTAGTGCCAGTTGTTCGGAAGCGTTAAAGGGATCCTGCGCAGTAGTAGTGCCGGGCAGGAACTTAAGGCCGCCCAGAACAAACATACAGATAACGGCTGCTGCTGCTGCCCAGCCTGACCATCTGATGCTCCGCTGCGCCGGATGTGCGACTACCTTTGGAACTACGGGTGCAGCATCCTGAGGAACAGGGAGTACCTGTTCGAGGTATCCTTCAGGTACATCAAATACTTGTTTGCCCTTAAGGCTGGCCAGGAGTGGCGAAAGGGTCTCTTCCTGGTCGGCATGGGCGTAAATTTTGCCCAGAACTTGCTGAGGTAATTGGTCGAAATATGCGCTGGGTACAGCAAAAGGCTGTAAGCGACCACTATCCTCCCAGGCATATGATGCCTGGGAAATGATAGCCTCCATACTTTTTAGTTTTGTTATCATGACCTCAGGGAAGGAAATGAAGTATCCTTTAGGTATCGTGAATGCAATATTCTTGGATCGTGTTACTGCCGGTTCTGCCTCGTCTATGAGCTTTATGGTGCGGAGCATTTTCTCCGGGAATTGCTGGAAATAAGCAGCAGGCAGGTCTTGTACCGGCTTACGCGATATGCTGGTCAGCCTCCCGGCCTCGGCATGATTACCTGATATTGTATCCCATTGGTTCATAATGCAGTTTAGACGGTGGATGATAAGTGAAGTTTAATCCTGTTTTATAAATTCCTCCACCTTTTTTACAGCATGGTGGTAGGATGCCTTAAGTGCGCCGGTAGAGGTTTCCAGGACTTTCGACATTTCTTCATATGGCATTTCATCATAATATCTAAGCGTAAATACAATCCTTTGTTTTTCAGGCAAACTTTGGATGGCTTGTTGTAATTTCCATTCCAGCTTGTTGGCATCAAAACCTTTTTCGGCCCTTAATTTATTGGCCAGCCCGCTTTCGTGGTCGGATAAGGAAAGGGAGGCCCTGCGTTTCTCCTTATCGAGGAAGGTGAGGGTCTCATTTGTGGCAATGCGGTAAAGCCAGGTGTATAAGTTGGCCTCTTCTCTGAAGTTTTCGAGGTAATTCCAAACCTTGATAAATACATTCTGCAACACATCGTTAGCATCTTCGTGGTTGACCACCAGGCGTCGGATGTGCCAGTATAATTTCTCCTGATACTTGCGAATGAGCTTGGTATAGGCTGCTTCACGGGTCGCTTCTTCCCTGAAGGCTATAAGCAAAGATTTATCGTCATCCGGCAAAGTTGGTTGCGCCATAGTATCCTTTTGAGTGGGTAAAAATAAGGAAAGCAAAATTAAAATCAAGTTTCTGCCCGGGCATGTTTTTAGGATACACATATTTCTAAGTACTTTTGGGTGATGAAAAAGCAACCGCAAGACTTAAAGGTGGTATTCCTGGGTACTCCCGACTTTGCCGTAGCCTCATTGAAGGCACTTGTGGATCAGGGGTACCAGGTCGTTGGTGTAGTGACAGCACCTGACAAGCCTGCGGGTCGCGGGCAGCAATTACGTCACTCCCCGGTTAAGGTATATGCTTTGGAGCAAGGCCTTCCTGTTTTACAACCTGAGCGCTTAAAGAGAAAAGCTTTTCTGGATGCTTTTCGGGCCTGGAATGCAGATGTACAAGTGGTTGTGGCATTCAGAATGCTGCCCCGGGAAGTGTGGGATATGCCGCCTATGGGTACCATTAATGTGCATGCTTCCTTACTACCCCAATATCGGGGTGCAGCACCAATTAACTGGGCGGTGATTAACGGAGAAACGGAGACCGGCGTGACGACATTTAGGTTGAAACATGAGATCGATACCGGCAATGTATTATTACAGCATGCTGTTCCTATTGCCGATAAGGACAATTTTGGTACGCTTTATGGCAAATTGATGGTAGCCGGCGCCGACTTGCTGTTACACACCTTGAAAGGGCTTTTGGAAGGAACGATCACAGAGCAAGCGCAGCGGGAACCTGAAGGTCCCCTGCACCACGCACCTAAAATTTACAAACAGGATGGTCAGATTAACTGGCAGCAAAGCGCGAATGAAATACGTAACCTGATACGGGGACTGGCACCCGTCCCCGCGGCATTCACGTTCCTGGATCAAAAGCAATTAAAGATTTTTGATGTCGACATCATACCGGAAGTGCCGGGAAAGGAAGCCGGCGCTTACCAGAGCGATGGAAAAACATACCTGAGGTTTGCGGCGGCAGATGCCTGGGTTTGCTGCAGGGAAATACAGTTTGAAGGAAAGAAGAGAATGGATATAGCGGCCTTTTTACGTGGTTATCAACTTCAACGCTCACTGAATTAAAGCTATTGCTACTAAATTAACCCATCAAGACAAGATATATGAA
>JBEBUO010000051.1:0-12913 GCA_040393285.1 Taibaiella helva
CCGGCCAGCAAGGCCTCGCCACTATTATAGGTAGCGATCACATCCAGGTGGCTTTGGGCTTTAAGCAGTTGGCTAAGCCCTTCCGTTACTATGGGGTGGTCGTCCGCCAGGGCAATTCTTATAGTCATATGCAACGTGCTCTTCTTTTGGTCAAAATAATCAAATTTTCAGGAAATGCTCTGGAAAATATTTACAGCAGCTCATTTAATCGGTAAAGACCAAGGGGATCGCTGTGAATAAGTGCACCGCTAGCGGAGTGTCATGGTGAGCGGAGTCGAACCATGATAAAGTAAGAGACATAGCCTTCAGGTTTTTTGCCGTCCTTCGACTTCGCTCAGGAGGACAAAAAACGCGCTCAGCATGACAAAAAACTTACGCTTTATCTGTCCGCTCAGGCTGACATGCATGATCATGGTGTTCCTTTCCGTTCAGCAGGACACAAAACTTATGCAAGTAGAATGGCAAGTACTTCTACAAAAAAGCGTGTCATGGTGAGTGGAGTCGAACCATGGCAAAAGAAAGGCTCAAGCAGTCTTATGTTTTTTCATATCGAAAGAGAGATAGACAGAAGTGCCCTGGTCATGTTCCGTTTCCATGCGCCCTTCCAGCAGCTGCACCCGTTCCTTCAGGTTGCGTAGGCCCATGCCCTGTCCTGTTGGCGTTCCGGCTTGTTGTCCTTTACCATTGTCGTCTACTGTAATGTCCAGCAGCTCACCATTAACGTTGAACTGTACCAGGGCCCGGGTAGCGCCTGCATGTTTGCGGATGTTTTGCAGCAGTTCCTGTATAATCCGATACAAGTTGAGTTGAAAGCTCTTATCCAGTTGGGGTAGGGTACCTACCAGACGAAAATCCACCTGCAGCTCACCTGCGCGACTAATGCCCGCACAGTAGTGTTCCATAGCACCAGCCAGGCCCTGGTGTTGCAGTACGTCTGGCAGCAGATTATGGGCTGTGCTGCGGAGCTCTGCTATACTTTGATCCAGCTGGCCCACGGCGTCCTTCAGTGCGCCCGCTTCTTCATATTCGGGCAGGGCGCTGAAATGGGTTTTGATGACCGAGAGCCGGCTTACAATACCATCATGTAATTCCTTGGCCATGCGTGCGCGCTCCTGTTCCTCGCCCGCCAGTTTTGCGGAAAGTTGCGCTACCACTGCTTTATGCCGGTTGCGCCGCAGCAGGCCTATAAGCACGCCTACCAATAGTAACGCCCCGCCCAGCCAGAGGTACAGGTTTTTCTGTTGCTGCGCTATTTTCAACTGCTGCTGGGTCAGTTGCCGGTCTTTTTCAGCTACCCGGTATTTGGTTTCAATCTCGCTGATGCGCTTGGCGTTTTCGGAACCTCGGAGGCTGTCGTTGGCGGTAGTATAGAGTTTTTGGTATAGGAACGCTTGAGCATAATCGCCCAGGCGCTCGTATGTACGGGCTAGTTGTGCATAGGCATTTTGATTAAGTAGGAAGCTATCCGGATCCGTAGTAGCGTGTAAGCCTGCCAATAAATGTTGCTCTGCGGCCTTATATTGATTGAGTTGATTGTAATTGAAGCCTAAGAGGTAATGAGCTTCTATTATCCGCTTCAGGTCGTCCAATTTCAGGGCTGATTCAAGGGTGATTTTGCTGTAATATAAGGCGCTGTCGGGTTGGTTCAATTTGATCAGGCAATGGGCAATCTGATAAGCACCAAGTCCTTCAAAATTTACACTTTGTATCCTTTGGGAGGTGGAGAACAACTCTTTGGCTAGGATAAGCCCTTGCTCAAGATTATTGCTATTGGCCAATACATTGGCTTTGTTGAATAAACCCAGCAATAGTAATTGTGTGTGGCCAAATTTCCTGGCTGTCGTCAAGGACTGGTCAAAATAATACATTCCCCGGCTACTGTCTTGTACATAATGATACATTACACCTAAGGCTGCGTAGGAAAGAGCCAACATATGGCTACTTAGTGTATCTACGGGTTCCGCGGCTTTGATTACCTTTAAGTAATGATAAGTAGCACTGTCGAAACGCCCCGATTGGTAATATGCAAGCGCTTTGTCATAATCCTCGTAAAGGGCCAGAAAGCGATGGGCCCTATTGTTTTCGTCATGGAACCTACTGGGTAACTGTTTCTTTACGGCGGTAAGTTGAGCGACATAATAATTGGCCTGGCTAAAGTCTTGGCGGTTACGATAGAGGAGCGCGAGGTTGTTGTAAGCCATGGCCATTCCTTCAGAATAGCCTATCTGATTGGCCAGACTAAACGCCTTCCTATAATAAGCGACAGCACTGTCTGTGTGCTTATCTTTAGTGCTCGACAGCAAGCCTTTTTGAATAAGCTTGTGAATAGTAGCCGTATCTCCTTCAGCTAATGTACTTATAGATATCGTTTCGGCCCTGTTCTGCCGACCTTTCTCTTTTTGTGTTAAAGTTCCCTGCTTGGTCTGACATCCCCAAAGCAATATTATTAGAATTAATCCAAAACCCGTTTCTGATAACCTTACTTTCATGATATAACAAAGACAATATTTTCCTTCAATAAAGATATGCACAAAGTACTCCATCTCAAAATTGAGTAGATTGGCTATTGTAGCCGAATGTAGGTTTGTTTAATCTTGCAACAGATTATATCTATAATCATCTTGTAAAAATATTCTACGTGTTTATGTTTGTTATTAAACTATGGATTATAAAACAGCGTATTCTTTCCATAGCTGTTCAAGGGTTTTGTTATGTTTGGCATAGCTAAAAGTATATATTAAGTGTCTGCTTCGTATAGGAAGCTGAATTAAGAATAGGCAATTCAACGAAATAATTTTTCATCATTAATATTTAACCTTATGTACAGAAAGCTTACTTTTAATATGAATCAGGAGCTCTTTAAAAAAGGAGCTTCAAGAATGGTGAATGGACGATCCACGACAAATTGCATTCAGGCTTTGAATAAATACGTCGTCGTTAGTGTAATAATGCTTGCGATTTCTGTAAATGGTTTTGCACAGCAGATGGAATGGGTAAAGGGTATTGGCGGCAGCGCTAATGTCAATTCCATCGATATTATTACGGATGCTTCTGGGAATGTATATACGGTTGGTACGTTTCAATCTGTCGTAGACTTCGATCCGGGAATGGACGAATATTTACTTACTGCTTTTGAGCCGGCGAGTGTTACTCAAAAGGAGGATGTTTTTGTATGTAAGCTAGATGCTAATGGTGATTTTGTTTGGGCTAGGCAATTAGGTGGACATTATAAAGATGCTGCAGCGGCTGTTAGCGTTGATATTGCGGGCAATGTGTATGTTGCAGGTAATTTTAACACCTCAGGGATTCCAGACGGACAAATGGATGCAGATCCTGGTGCCGGCCCTGCTGATACGTTTTATTTGGAGGGTCGTGGTGGTTTTCTGACCAAGCTGGACAGCGGTGGTGATTTTGTTTGGGCTAAACATTGGGCAGGGATTGTTATGCTTGCGGGAATGGACATAGATGGCGATGGTAATATATATTTGGGAGGCAATATTACCGGCGCGATAGATGCCGATCCGGGTATGGGTACAAGCAATACTTTTTCCTTAACGGCTACGGCTAGTCAGAAGGGGTTTCTGGTTAAGTTGGACAGTGAGGGGGATTTTATATGGGGTAAGTTGACTAGCCACTCCAATACACCCCTTGTTATTGAAGTTAGCGATGTCGGAAACATATATGCGGCAGGTTCTTTTAACGGAACGGTTGATTTTGATCCAGGTCCAGACTTATTAGAAATGACGGCTACGGGCGTGCTAAACCAGTATATTTATAAACTGGATACGGATGGCAACCTTTTATGGGCAAATAGATCAGAAGGGCAAGGAGGAGCTGGTACCTATCAACGCTCAACAGGCATGGCTATCGATGAGGACGAAAATATCTATACCGTAGGTTATTTCAAAGGGGTATATGATTTTGATCCTGACACCAGCCCTGCCAACACACATTATTTAGGGAACGATGATACAGCAAGAAGCTATTTACTTAAATTGGATAGCCTGGGAGCATTTGTATGGGCTCATGTTGATCAATACAATGGCACCAGTCAGTTCACATCGGTAGCTGCCAAAGACAGGAAGGTGTATGTAACAGGTAGTATTGCTGATAGTATAGATGTTGATTTTGGAGTAGGGGAACACTGGTTGTACAGGACAGCGAGCTCAGGTCAGAATGGGGCGGACGCTTTTTTGCTTAGGTTGGATGCTGCTGATGGAACTTTTAGCTGGGTGGCACAACATGAGGCCGATGCAGTAGTAAGAGGTGGATATATTCATTTAGATAGTGAAAATAACTGCTATGTTGCTGGCGAATTTACACAAGCCGTCACCTTCGATATTTTTGGTAATCCGATCGATTTGTATCCTGCCAGTCCTGCTAGTTGGTCTGATCTTTATGTGCTGAAGTATTCCTGTAACAGTTATACAACTATTGATACTACAGCTTGCCTGCTTTTTAGTTACCATGATACAGACTATACTGAAAGCGGTACCTACGAGATACTACTACCAAATGCCGTTGGCTGTGATAGTATAATTACACTTAATCTCACTTTACAATTATTCGATACGGCCATTATCCTGGAGGGCGATGCTTTGGTGGTCCAGTCAGGTGGTCTGAGCTATCAGTGGTTGGACTGTGATGATGACATGGCGCCTATCCCTGGTGCTACAGATCAATCGTTCAGTCCCGAAGCTGTTGGCACCTATGCGGTTACGCTAACGTCTGGCGATTGTAGTTATACTACCGATTGCATCGTCTTCGAGGCTGGCAACAAGATCAACGAGTTGGTTGGTCCTCCAGCAGTCACAGTGTATCCCAATCCAGCAGACAATGTGCTGTATGTGGAAACAATAACCTTGTTGAAGGGTGCATCAATTACGGTAAGGGATATTACGGGAAGGGCGGTAATACAACAACTGGGCGTTTCTGGTAGCGAGATTCGCATGGATGTAAGCAATCTGGCGCCTGGTATATACCTTTTGGATATCATTGAAGACGGATTATATTATCGATTTAAATGGGTGAAAGAATAAAGTACGTAAAACAGGGTGGTGGGTAACATAAAGTAATGATTAAAGTGAATATAGAAAATAATGGCAAAATATTTTTATACTACTATGATATTGGCGGTGCTTTTACTATTCAGTTATAAAGTAAGTCATAGTCAGCAGAATAATATCTGGTGCTTTGGTGCCTATGCAGGTTTCGACTTTAACACGAGCCCGATGACGCCTTTTACGACAAACGGCCTGTTGGGTGTTCCTGCGGCGTCGGTAGCGGACGAGGAGGGGCAGTTGCTATTTTATACCAACGGAGATGAGGTGTATAATGCTAATCATGAGCTCATGCCTGGCGGCGGGCAACTCATAATAGACCCGATTCTGCCTGCGGTTCCTTATGGAAGGTATATATCCCGAACAGGTACCGCCGGATCGAGCGTTAATAGTTGGACTTCATATGGTGCTACAGTCATCTCTCCCGTACCTGGTAGCCGGCAACGATATTATATTTTTTCGCTTACACCTGCATGGTTGGCCCCTTATGATGGACGTCTGTACTATAGCATCATCAATATGGAGTTGGACAATGGTCTCGGGGATGTAGAAGTAGCCAATAAGTGTGTCCTGCTGGACTCGGGGTTAATTAGTGCGTCTAATATAAGCTTTACAGAATCTCCTTTAGAAGCCATTAGGGGAGCGCATTGCAATATCTGGTTACTGGCGCTGAAACAGTCTCAGCAGCAAGGCAGCCTCTTATGTGCTTACAATATTGCAGCAACGGGCATAGCCTTTCCCATCAGCAACTCTTTGGGATTTGCAGGTATGACGAGATTTTGCGTATCTCCGGATCGAACCCATATTGCTTTTTCTTACCAGAGCAAGTTGTATAATTTCGATCCAAGCACTGGTATGATCACTTCACCTGGTCTAAGCCTTAGCCCGGATCTGGCGAATATGTACTATAACACAGTAGGTTTTTCTGCCGATGGGTCCAAGCTTTATTTAGGTAAAACGAGTACTTTTCAGAATAATGGGGGCATCGATCAATTCGATCTTAATGCTTCAAATATACCCGCCTCCCGCTTTTCTCTGGGTAATGGAAGCTCCGGTAATATGCGCTTGGGCCCGGATGGCAAGCTATACTTGAGTAATCAAACACCAAATTCACCATTTTTGTACGGCACAATCCAGTCCCCCAACGAGTCAGGATTGACCTGTAACTTTACGCCTAATACGCCGTTCTTTGCGCCTGGATCAGGTTCTGGATCAGGGCTGCCACGTTTTGTGCCCACTATTCCTTATGATACAGCTACCAGTTATTATTCACTAACCACTGCTGCCTGTATGCCATTAACTCTTCAGCCGACTGATACCGAAGGCTGGGATTACCTGTGGAATGATGGCTCCACAGTCGACTCCTTAGTGGTGACGCAGGAAGGTATCTACTATGTACAGTATTTTACTTCCCCTTGCACCTACCAGGTGGATACTTTTGAAGTTGTTATAGACGAAGTTCCGATACCCTGGTTGGGCGAGGATACGATCTTTTGTTATGGTGATGCGATCCACCTGCCACTGATAGCACCGGAAAGTGATATCCTGGAAGTGCTTTGGAGCACAGGCAGTACGGAGAGAAGTATTACGGTTGCAGATAGTGGATTGTATTGGCTACAGGTAAGTATTGGAGCTTGTACAGAATCGGATACCATAACTATTGGCAGAATGCAGTGCCAGTGTTATATAGGCTTGCCTAATGCCTTTACGCCTAATGGTGACGGTGTCAACGATTTGTTTACACCGTTGATCAACTCGGATTGTCCCGGTATTGACGGCTATGTGTTTAATGTGTATAACCGTTTTGGTCATCGTATTTATAGCAGTTTTAAAACCGAGGAAGGCTGGGATGGTACCGATAAAGGGAGGCTGGCGGAAGTAGGCACATACTTTTTTGAACTGACATTTACTAATAGACTAACGGGTCAGCGGCATTATAAGCAGGGCGATATTACCCTGATCCGTTGAATATAGGGCCGCTTGCGTTTTGTGTTAAAGAAGCAATACATGACCATAAATAACTACTTGCGATATGTTTTTTGCCGAATGCTGGCTTTAGGTGTTCTTGTGCTTTTCCATTGCACGATAACATATGGTCAATGGGAAAATGTATGGGTATTCGGGCAAAGTGCTGGTCTGGATTTCTCAGCAACTCCTCCCATTCCCTATCAAACAGCTATAACAGGTTTTGGAGAAGCTTGTGCCTCCGTTTGTGATACTGAAGGTTACTTGCTCTTTTATACTGAAGGTAGCCGTGTATGGGACAGAAATGATAATTTGATGCCTAATGGTACCGGGTTGAGCCCCGTAGTATGTGATAATGTGGAGACCAGCAGCGCTGCGCAGGGAACACTAATTGTACCGCTGCCAGATGCGCCCCATTTATACTACATTATTTCCCTTACAGCACAGGAGTGTGGAAGTGACAAAGGGTGTCTGTTTTACAGCCTGGTGGATATGACACTTAACGAGGGTAATGGTGCCGTGGTAGAGGGCTATAAGGGAATACTTGTTGATACAGGACTTACAGAACGTATGACGGCTGTGTCTGGCAATGATTGTAATATGTGGTTGCTTTCCGTTTCCCAGGCCAATGAGCTCAGGGCTTATGAAATATCTGTGTCTGGGATAGTTTCTCCACCGATTGTCACCGTTTTGGGTATCCAGGATCCAGGCATGGTGGGCAAGATGGTTGTAAGCCCTAACCGGCTATGGCTGACAATAACGGATTATTCAACTGCTTATCCGGTGAAATTATGTTCTTTTGACCCTTCATCCGGTACCGCAGCTACTCCCATGTTACTGGGATTAGCGGTAAATACTTACGGCGCCTGTTTTTCGCCCGATAACAGTAAACTATATATTAATGAAGCAGCGAGTGAGGGTTCGATTATTTACCAGTATGAGGTCAGTTCGGGCGAAGAAGCTGTTATAACATCATCAAAGACATTAGTAGGCCCGGTTAGCTTGCCGATATCTGATATCAAAAGAGGACCGGATCAAAAGCTGTATTATCCCTATCAGGCTTCCCCAGTAGGGGTATATATGGGTGCGATCCATGAACCGAACCAAGCTGGTATAGCTTGCAATAATGAGTCTGAGTATATTTCCTTCCCGCCCACAATGCTTGTTAGAGCGGGCTTACCCAACATCATTCCTTTTATCAGCGGGGGTGATGACACACTCACTAATACGCAGACGGACACCTCGTGCTTTGCTTCAGAAGTGGTATTGTCGGCTCCGGATTCGGCGGTTAATATACTCTGGAGCAACGGAAGTGTAGCCCTTGAGTTGACGGTGAGCGCTTCAGGTACGTACTGGGTGCAGTATAACTTTCCCCACAGCCAGTGTACCCTTAGGGTCGATACGTTTAATATTACCCTGGTTAACCCGGAGCTTCCAGAATTGGTCACCCTGGCGAGTTGTGCCAATGCAAGCAACGGTAAGGCCTATATGAACGGTCCTTATGTCAATAACTTTAGCTATGCTTGGAAGGATGCCAGTGGAATTTTATTGTCGCAGGAAAGTATACTGGAAGGCGTGGCCCCGGGCGACTACATAGTAAGTATATATACTGTAGGAGATTGCATGACCAGTATTAATTTTTCCATTACCGAGATAGACGAGCCGGTAGCCTTTGATGTAGATACCATCGTATGTGAGGAAGAATCGGTATCGTTCATTAATACCTCCGCAGTTTATTACACCGATTTTACCTGGCAGTTTGGCACAGGAGATAGTAGTAACCTGAGCAGCCCCCACTATACTTATGCCACATCCGGACAATATGAGGTACAATTAATAGGCAGAGGCATACAATGCAGGGATACAGCAACCGTCCGAATTACAGTGGATGCTCCTGAGGCCGGTTATCAGTTTAATCTTGAACCTAAAGAGATTTGCACAGGAGAAGCAGTAGGGCTGTCTATAGACATAACGGGTGAGGACAATACTCTGGATGGACTATATTGGTATTTTGGAGATGGCAGCTATTTACAAATCAATGATGGAAATCAGCAAATCAACCATGCATATGACAGTGCCGGAATTATGCCGGTTACACTCACGGCTAAGTTTCGTGCTTGTGCTGATGTTAGTTTTACGGATACGGTCAGGGTCTATGCACTACCGATAGTAGACCTGGGACAGGACACCAGCCTTTGCCTGGATGGCCGACCAATAATGTTGCATAACCTGGCCTTCGCTCCTGGTACATCCCATCAATACTCATGGAATACCGGTGATACCACAGCGGCGCTTAGAATACAGCAACCCGGTCGCTACAGCCTGAAGGTCATTACAGAGCCTATAGGTTGCACCGCAACAGATGAAATAGAAGTGGTTAAGGACTGCTATGCCGATATACCCAATGCCTTTACGCCTAATGGTGACGGAGACAATGATTATTTCTTCCCCAGAACACAATTGAGCAATGGTGTGACCAATTTTAAGATGCAAGTCTTTAACCGCTGGGGGCAGTTGATATTTGAAACAACGAAACTGGACGGAAGGGGATGGGACGGTCGCTTTAATGGCCAGGATCAACCTATGGGGGTGTATCTCTATTTGATAGATGTTGGCTATAGTAATGGCAGACAGGAGGCGTATAAAGGGAGCGTGACGTTGATTAGGTAATGAGCTGTAATGTCGAAGGTAGCTGGTGTTCTATAGCTAAAGTGATAGAATAGCTACTGCGGGACAACAAGTCGAATAGAGCGGAATCTTATTGTCATCGCGATGAAAATTTTGCTAGTCGGGATGAAGGTAGTAATCGTAGTTCTTTCAAAATTTTCAGAAGCGATCTGCCTAAACGGAATGTATTGCTATGGAGAAACGCATCACTTCGGGGTCTTTGGTTTGCATGGTGTCTGCCACCTTTAGTGCTCCTTATTCAAAACCGACTCGATATGACGGTTAACCTGGCACCTTGCCACAGTATCATTGGCAAAAGCCTACTTGTGTGAGACCATAACACCTGCATAGTATGCTTAAGTCAATGCCAATAATGAGTAAAAACTATATGTGATCAATGATTACTGTCTGCATTAGATCTTGCAGTACAAAAGGTATAACAATGAAACAATTACTGAGTTTATTTGCCATCTTATTTTTACAGCCTTGCACAGCGCAGGCTGAATATTACAAGGACCAACTTTACCTGCGGTTGAGCCCTGATGCAGCCGTAAGGATGATCGATAAAGAGGGGCGAGCTGATGTTTTTGGAATATAGGCCTTGCTTTCAGGTCTTGCTCCTGGTGAAGGAGCTGAAGAAGTAACAGTGCCTTTTTTAAGGCCAGGGATTCGCCCTTGCAGCGGGTATTGCATATTAAATTTTCAAAGCCGCAGGATGTCGAAACGATATGCGTGCTCTTGGAGCAAAAGGCAGAAGTGGAGTATGCGGAACCGGTGATGATGATCACTTCCGCCGATTCCTATATACCCGATAATCTGGGCGCAAATAATTATACAGGACAATGGTCTCTGCACCGGATACAGGCGCCAGAAGCCCGGGCCATCAGTAAGGGTAGCCGAGATATTAAGGTAGCGGTGGTCGATGCAGGTGTCGATTGGCATCATCCTGACCTTCAAGCCGCTATGTGGATCAATCCCGGTGAAATAGCAGATAATGGTATTGATGACGACGGTAATGGTTATATAGATGATGTGCGGGGTTATGATGTCGCGTCAAATGATTCCGACCCTTCGCCTCAGGCAGGCGAAACACATGGCACGCATGTAGCGGGCCTTGTAGCAGCCAAAAGTGACAATGGTACCGGCATTGCATCTATAGGTTTCGATATTTCCATTATAGGTGTACGTTGCTCCTTTAATAATGGTAACTCCGCATTTCAGGGAGTTGTATATGCCGCCAATGCGGGTGCGCATATTATCAATTGTTCCTGGGGCGGTTATGGGCAACCGGGTATCACGCAGAGTAATGCCATTGATTACGCCTTGGATAAAGGTTGTCTTATTGTTACTTCTACCGGTAATGATGGAGGCGATATGCTGTCTTACCCGGCTGGTCATCCGGGTGTTATTTCTGTGGGCGCTACGAACATGGCAGATCGGATGGCTGCCTTTTCCAATTACAATGAAGAGTTGAGTGTATGTGCGCCGGGTTATAACATACGAAGTACCTATCCTAATGAGCACTATCAGATCATATCAGGTACCTCGATGGCTACGCCTATCGTGTCCGGCTTGCTGGGATTAATGAAGTCTTATTACCCGCAAATTACTAATGATCAGTTAAAGGAATGCTTACTCACAACTACAGATAGTGTTGATATACTCCAGGAGCGCTACATAGGTAAGACCGGTGCAGGCAGGATAAATGCTTTTAAGGCTATGCAATGCGTGGCCGAGCTAAAGCCGGCAACAGGCTAGGATCAGTTAAAAGCTACTAAAAACTCCCTGCTGATTTACCCTAACCCAGTATCAGAAACGATACATATTGACTTAGGCAAAGAAGTAGCTGCGCCATTTTTTCTTTGTATTACAGATGCGCTTGGTAGGATTCTCTGGCGCTATGACAAGCCGGAGGGGCAGAGGTATTCCAGACAGTTGTCGATTTCTGTAGGGAACTGGCCGGGCGGGATTTATTTTGTAACACTACGTGAGGGTGATGCCGGCAGACAAGCTAAATTTTTGGTGAGGTAGACAGCCCCCTCCAACGAGGTTCCGGGATGACATAAATATGCAATTATGAATGGATTAAAGAATAGGGTGTTTGTGCATTTAATTTGTCTGTTGTCAGGATTTCTGATCTTATCGTGTAATGGCGGTACGATGTCACAGGCAGTGGAAGAAGCTGTGGACTATAATGACAGCTTGTTATTACCTGTTATCCTTCCTCATCCGGAGGCTAAGATTCCCAAAAGGGATTTCCCGGAACCTTTGTACCCCTTGTTGCCTTTATCCCCATTAGATGACCCCTGTTGGAACTGCGCGGATATATTATTGCCAGGAGAAGAGGATGAATGAGGAAGTTATTGTATGTGCAAAGCATTATCATGTTAGATAATAAAAAAGATAAAATCATTATTGACGACCTGTTTCGGCGTTTGCAAGAGGGAGAGGCAGCTGGAATGAGCCCCGATTGGATGGCGATGGACGCGCTACTGGATCGGGATATGCCAGTTAATGGATGCGTAGCGGCCTTATCCATGGGAAATGACTTTTGTAAAGACTGATGGGCTTATCATCTTTTACGTCTATATAGCTTCGGATCTAGTTAATACCTCTTTTTTTAATCTTTAAAATTCGAATCAAATGAACAAAACAAAACTACTTGTAGTAATGAGCCTGATGATGGCTCAGATTTCCTGGGCACAGCGAACCATTGATATGGCGGCCACGCGGAGGCACCATTAAATGGTTCAACCTGGCTTAACGGTGCAGAAATACCGATTACCTTTAAAATAATCAATCATGGCCCGGATAACCTTGTGGCAGGCGACAGCTTGTTTTTTCTTCCGAATATTAGTGGCATTGGTATCCAGATGGTTATCCTTGGCCAAGCGGTAAATAATGGTACTTCCATAATCGTTTTCGATCAGGCGCTCAGTATTCAGGCACCTTCCACACCTTTTAATGCCGACTTGTGCGTTACTGTATTGGATCCCAATGCAGCAGGACTTTCGATAGCAGGTATGCCGATTACGGTAAGCTATTCGGATCCCGATACCAGCAATAATACAACTTGTAGTAACATCACCTTCGTATCAGATACCTCCGGCACCAGCATTGTAGATGCGGACGGTGTTAAGGAATTACTGATGGTGTATCCTAACCCCGCTACTGACAAAATCAGTTTTGCATTAACACTACAGCAACCTGCGGCAGCATGG
>JBEBUO010000052.1:0-12828 GCA_040393285.1 Taibaiella helva
TTGCATGTTCACCGCTTGCCCAGCCGAGTCCTGATGCAAATGCATAGCTCCCCAATGCATCACCACTGCCCAACGCGACAGCGTATGATCCGGCAGCATTGGTGTTTCCAATTGCAACTGAAGTTTCACCGGTAGCATAGGACGAAAAACCCATAGCCGTAGCGTGACTGCCCGTGGCTTTAGAATTAAAGCCTGATGCAAAGCTGCCTGTGCCAATGCTATCCATATTCCAGTTTTCATCAACGGAACGCCCTACTCTAAATGCGCCCCCTTTGGAGGGGATGAACATCATTTTATAGAGGGAGGAGCCACTTCCTGTATAATTTACGGATGAGGTATTGACCAAAAATGGCTTTCCAAAGTTGTCGGTATTCCTGTAACTGATTTTATCCGCGCCTGCCTTAAACAGGCCTTCAGGATTGTTCATTGGCGACCATACCATACCGTCATACACATAAAATCCGGCTGCGACATCAGTCTGGTAAATGAGCAGGCCGGTGGCCGGTGTGCTAATGGCATCCCGTTGCGCCTGCGTCATGCGCGGAGCCAGAAAGCCTTTTGCAGTAGAAGTGACATCCAGTTCTGAGGAGGGGTCGGGTGTACTGGTGTTGATGCCTACGTTCTGCGCACTTACAGCAATATGGGTCACCAATCCAACCGCTAGTATTACTAATTTTCTTTTCATTGTCGAACTATTTATCAGAAGTTATATTTCCAAATGGTGGTTCAAAAAAAGCCATCCTTGACATATCAGTTTATCTTACTACCTGAAAACTTTTTGCCATCTGTGCTTCGGAAGTAGCTATTTTAAGATAATAGCTACCGGCTGGCAAAGCTGAAATGTCTATTTGTGTTTGCATCCGGTTGCCTTTATCCATAGTTTGCATGATAAGGGCACGGCCGGTAATATCATATACAGTTAAGGTGCTGCTTTGCGGTTTTTCCCAGTCGATGAATATATTTAAGATACCAGATACCGGGTTAGGATATATTGCTAGCGCTGCCTGGTCAGCAAGATTTTCGATATCACTGGGGGTACCTTTCACCCTGATGAGCCATGCATTGCTTGTGTTGTATTGCCCTGCCAGAATGTATCCCCCGTCAGCAGTAAGGTCCAAGGCATTGGCGTAGTCCTGCGTGCCACCTCCGATACATTGCTGCCACTCCAGGTTGCCGGCAGCATTGGCTTTCAGGAGCCAGAAATCATAGCTGCCATGGTTTCCGCTTACATCTCCATCATTGGATAAGGTCGATGTCAGCATTACAAATCCGCCATCGGAGGTTTGTTTAATGCTTTGGTTATCTGTGAAGCCGGTGGCATCGTCACTAGTGCCTCCAAAGACTTTAGTATTAAGCAACGTGCCGGCAGCATCGAGGTGTGCCAGTACCAGATCGTTCTTATCATTGCTGTGGTTACCGCTGATATCGCTATCATTGGATTTTGTGCGTCCTGCTAACCATATACTGCCGTCGGCGGCAACCAGCACGCTGCTACCGGCATCGTCCTTGGTGCCGCCTACACAAGTTTGCCAGTCGATGTTACTGTTAGTTGTAACTTTCATTACCCAAATATCATAACCGCCTTTATAGTTAACGGCTCCCGGCGAATTTGTCTTTCCGGCTATAATAAAGCCGCCATCTGAAGCCAGTGTAACGGAGTTTGCTGCCTCTTCACCACTGTAGCCTTTGGCCTTGCTCCAGACTTCAGTGCCTGTGGCATCTATTTTTGCCACCCATAGGTCTGATCCACCATGGTAGCCGGACACTTCAGGCGATTTGGTAGAGCCAACAAAAGCATAGCCCCCATCTGATGTTTGGCAGATGCTGTATATAAGGTCATGCCCTGAGCCGCCATAGATATGCTCCCACTGTATCGTACCTGCTGCATTATATTTTACCACAAAACCATCATTGCCGCCCATACTAAGGGTGCTGAAATGAGCTGTATAACCGGCAACGACATAACCACCGTCTGCGGTTTGAATGACCGACATTGCAGCATCTTCTTCCTGCTGACCCCAGTAATCAGACCATTGCACGGTACCGTCGGCAGCTGTTTTAATGATAAGGGCATCTCCATGATCAATGTATCCGTTAGGTAAGTCGCCTGCAGAGCCCCAACCTTTGCCTACGGCAATATACCCGCCATCGGCAGTGGCGATCACAGCATTAAATTCTGATTTATAGTTACTTGAACCTCCCTGAAAATTTTTCTGCCAGTCTATAGCGGGCTGTGCAAAAGCGCCGCCAGCGGCGAGAAGTATTCCTAATGTGAAAATGGTTGCTATCTTTTGCATGATATTTCTATTTACTTTTTTGTATTGAAGACGAATTTGTGATTGTGGTGTTGCTTAAAGGAGAAGCATCACCTGTCTATTTTACTACCTGAAAGCCTTTTGTTAGCTGTGTTTCCGGCGTGGCTATCTTTAAATAATAGCTACCTGCAGGTAAAGCAGATATATCTATTTTCGCTTGTGTATGATTAGCTTTTTCCACAATCTGCACTACCTGAACACGGCCGGTAATATCATATACGGTTAAGGTGCTGCTTTGCGGCTTTTCCCAGTCAATAGCTACATGTAGTATTCTGATTGCCGGATTAGGATAAACATTTATCGATACTGCATGGGCCAGGTTATTAATGCCGGTATTGTTATAACTTTCGTAGAAGAATTTGATTTTATTGGAGCTGGTAGTTTTTTCCCAATAATTGCCGCTATTCCAGGCTTCGGTGAATAAGGCACTAACCAACTGCTGGGCATTGTACTCAAAGCCTAACCTGTAGTTATTTGCCCATGCAGAATTGGGGTTATCCCACTGTTGCATCACTATATTTTCCAGGTTGCCGGAACCGCTATAATTATAAATATTCCTGGCTGTTTTATTCCATACCGTTCCATCAAAGGTTTCCTGCAGGCATTCAGACTTTTGGGTATCGTTATAAATATAGGTGGCTCTGTAAACATCTTGCCATATGCTGCCAATTTTTTCCTGTGACAATATGGTCAATGTACCACCATTACTGTTGTAACTCACCTCCGCCTTTGAGGTTTCCATCCATGCGCCAGCTTGCCATTCTTCAAACAAATAAGCTGTAGCGTGATTGCCGGCATCATAGCTGATGGTGGTTTTGGTTTCATTGGACCAGGAGCTCAAATTCGGCTCGCGATAGATTGCCGTAGTGCAGTTACCGGCAGCATCATATTCGTAAAGATAGTTTTCATAATTATCCCAGCTTCCGGCCGCCCAGGTGAGGCGGGTAAATTCCTGTAGTTTTCCGGCTGAGTTGTAGGTAGAGATTTCTTTATGATCATTTACCCAGCCGCCGGATTCCCATTCCTGGTATATGTATTCGGTAATCTGGTTGTTGGCATTGTAACTATAAATTTCTTTATAGTCATTTTCCCAGTTGCTACCCACTTTTTTACGGGTAATCAATTCAGTGATATTCTCATTGTCATCCAATGTAGCCCAGGTTTTTAATCTGGCTTCATCAAATGCTGTTGCCGATGTGTTGGCGGCAAAACTTAGGGCGGAGTCGCAAGGATTGCTCACTTGGGAATAGGCTTGTGGGTAAGCCGGCAAATAGACTTCACCATTTGATTGACTTAAAAAATATTCGGGCAAATCCATTCCCAGAGCGCCGTAAGGCCCTTTAAAATCGGCAAAGGAATAGTTTCCCTGGAAATAAACCCGGAGGGAATCCCCGGTTCTCACGTACTGACTACCATCGTAACTCATAGTATAGAAAGCATTGACGCGATAATTAGTTTGTGCTTGTACCTGCATTATACTTCCGGTGAGTAATAAGGGCAATAGCGTGAGTTTGGTAAATAATTTTTTCATTTGATTTGATTTGAATGGTTAGAGATTATTAACCGTGTAAAGGTATTTTTACTGCAATCCATGTACAATCCCATAAACAGGGGAGGCGGCTTTAGTGCCTTATAAATTGGAGAAAATATTCAACGCTCATTGCAGAGAGGAGCAGACAATAAACTATTATAGACTACCGTCCGCCTTTAATAGTACATAGCTCGTGGTAATAGTCGATAACAAAAATAGCAGGTAGTCTGCCTTTAGAATAGGAAAAAAGGGACAAAAATGTAAGCGGAGCAACACGGAAAGTATTAGTAGAAAACTGTCTATAAGAATGAGAAGTAGTTTAGCATCGGGAAAGTGAACGATAAGAGGATTAACGCCAGTTAGTCCTCCAGCAAAAAAACACTCCCTATTAATCAGCCCAATAAATGGTATTCTATAGCAATGCGAATTAATGCAGCGGTGTTTTTAGCATTCAACTTAGTGATCATATTTTTCCGATGGGTATCCACTGTTGACGGACTGATAAACAACTGTGCAGCAATCTGATTGTTAGTCAGGCCTTCCGCTATGTATTGCAATACTTCCTTTTCGCGCTTCGTCAATACAGGTAAATGCTCATCGGGCGTGATAGAAAGCGGTCGCAAAAAATGCTCCATTTTTAGACTCATATATAGCTTGCCTTGTATCACGGAGCTTATCGCTTCCGCGATTTCCTCTTGCGATGCACTTTTAATGAGATATCCCAAAGCGCCATTTTCAATCATCCGGGAAATGTAACTACGATCGCTAAAAGTGCTGATACCTAATATCTTAATTGCAGGGAATTCCTTATGTACCTTTTTGCACAAATCAATGCCGCTAACATCAGGAAGATTAATGTCCAATAATAACACATCTACTTTGACATCTGTTAACAAATCTATAGCATCAACTGCGTTGTAAGCTACGCCGCTAACCTGGTGTCCTTGCAGCTTTTCAATTACTGATTTTAAGCCCTCTACTACCATAGGATGGTCGTCCACAATAAAGATGGATATCATGCCTCAATCATTTTAACGGAGCTTGCCTTCAACCGTGATGGAAGTGCCTTCTCCAGGTTTCGTATTAATATCTACAAGACCATTTAAGTAACTTACGCGTGCACGGACGTTTTCCAGTCCTGCGCCGCTTTTATAATCCGGGCTATTGATGTCAAACCCTTTGCCATCGTCTTCTACAGTAAGTGTAAACCTATCTTCCTCCCTAAGCAATTGTATCAATACCAGAGTGGCCGCTGCATGTTTGATCGCATTGTTTAGTAATTCCTGTACAATACGGTATAATATGATCTCCAAATCCTGCTCAAGTCGCTCTTCCAATCCATATGTTTGCAAACGCACCTTAAAAGCGCCTGACCTGTCTAGACTTTCACAATAGTTTTGAAGTGCTTCTTTTAAGCCGTACTTGATGAGCGCTTCAGGCATCATGTTGTGCGATACGCGCCGGAGTTCAGTGATGGAGCTATCCAGCTGATCAATGATTGTAGTAACGGCCATTGCATTGTCTTCAGATAAAAATACATTTCCTTTCATGGTAGATAAACTTAATTTTACACCTGACAATAATCCACCTACGCCATCGTGTAAGTCCTTTGCCAGCCGGCTTCGTTCCTGCTCCTGGCCTTTCATTAGTGATTGCGCCGCCAACAATTGTCTTTCTTTTTCCAGTTGCTGTATCTGTTGACTGTGTATGGCTTCGGATTGTTTCAGTAAATGGTGCTTGCTGCGTAGATTTCTGTAAAAAAGCATGCTGATGAGCAATAAGCATGCTGCTCCAAGAATGACGAATAAATTACGACTTTCCTTCTTGTGTAGTGCCAATTCCTGTATCTGACTGGTTTTCTTTAAAACCAGAATGCTGTCGGCCTTCTGCTTGTTTTGATAACGGCTATCGATTTCATTTATTTTCTTTTGAATTTCAGACTTGTGAATACTATCGCTAAGTGTGCTATAAGCTTTAAAATATGCTGCAGCAGATTTGTAGTTCCGGAGTTCATAATATGCCTGAGCGATAAAGTTTAACGAATTGCGTTCACGTGTTTTGTCATTCAACCTCCTGCTAAGGGACAGACCAGGCAGAAAGTGTTGAAGACAAGTAGAATAGTTGCCCAACTTGAAATAACTTCTTCCTAATTGAAAAAGGATGTTTGCCGTTTCAAAATCCTGTCCGCCTGCCCGCGCATACCCCAAGGCTTTTCGGGAGGCCAGGATGGCCTTTTGATAATCTTGTACATCATTATAAAAGCGGGCTCTAAGCGCATAAAAACTGGCGAATAAGTATGGTGAATTTAATTGCTGAACCATTCGTTCGGCACGATCAAGAGCGACCAGTGATTGATCAAACTTTTTAAGGTTTAAAAGGTCTATTGCAACGAACATTTGCACTTGTGCCTGCTTCGCTACATCAATTGGGTACTTTTCAGATATATTTAAAGCCTTGGAGTGGTATTCGAGTGCTTTATCAAACTGCTGCATGTCATTATAGACGAGACCCACATTAGCATAGGCAGTAAGCAAATTAGGCCAATCCTCGCTATCCGAACTTTCAAAATAATCAATTACTTTAAAATAATACCTCAATGCTTCTTCATAACGGTTTTGCTGGAGCGCAAGCGTTCCCATGCTCATCCTGTTCACGATTACATTTTCCCTACCATCACGGCTTGTATCTTTCAAAAAATGGCTTTCCGCCAATTGGTAATAATACAGTGCACTGTCCAACTTGTCATCTTTAAAATAGCTGCTTCCCATATAGGCCAATCCACTTCCCTTGAGTATTTCATCTTTAGACGACTGTGCAAGATGAATGTGTTCTTTCAAATACAACCGGGCAGAGTCTGTATTAAAAAATGTCATGTCCCAGCCTAATTGCAGCAGGATCTCCATACGGCTGCTATTATCCAAACTTTTATCTGCCAGCAGGTTTCTCATACTGTCAATTCTAAAAGATTGACTAAATGAAACACCAGTCGCCAACATAAACAATACGTTAATCAGTAAAAGTTCTTTAAATAAACGATGCATGACAAATTCAAAATTCCATAAAAATATCAAGCTTATCAAGTCCTGTTCTAAAAATCCCCTTTTTAGGGGAGATTCAAAAATCCCCCTTTGCAGGATTGTATAGCATTACAAATCATATCACCTTTGTGTAACAAAACAAGGCTATTCAATAATTAAAAGATTATCATGAAACATTTTCTATCTATCGCTTTAAGCGTTGCTATGTTACTTTCTTTCTCATTGATTTCTGAGACGGCAAACGCACAATTACTAAATCGTATCAAAAACGAGGTGCAGAACCGTACCGAAAACAAAGTGGTTCAAGAGGTGAGCAGCAACATCGACAATACCATGGACAAAGTAAAAAATAAAGCCACTGACACTTCAAAAAACAAAAAACCAGCCATAAATGATGATAATGACACCAAGACTCAGGCCATTTCTTCAACTCAAAGTAAAATCACCGTGGCCGATTACAAAAGTTACGATTTTGTGCCCGGTGATCAGATTATCTTTCAACCTGACTTAAGTGCCGAGACCGATGCGGAACTGCCTGCACGTTTCCGCATCCAGAAAGGCAATGCCGAAATACAAAGCTATGAAGGGGAGAAGATATTGCACCTGGATGCGGGGGAATATGCCACAGTAATGCCTTTAATGAATAACAGCAGTTACCTGCCGGAACAGTTTACCGTGGAGTTTGATATGATGTATGAAAATGATAAAGATTATTTTGCTTACGTGAATGATTTCAGAATCCAATTTTTCGAGCAGGGAGATGAAAATTACGAAGGCTACGGACTTTATGAATTTACTATTATTTCAAACGCAAGGGTTGTATTGGGACAACACAGCAACAGCGGTAGTCTGGTGAACGAATCGCTCCAGAAATCTTTACAAACCAATAACCGCTGGCATCATATCGCCATTTACGTAAGAAAGAATATTGCCAAAGCTTATATCGATGCCTATCGGGCAGCCGCATCCAACACTATGCCTGAGGGCGCCGCTAAACTGGCCATCCGGACGGATGGCAAATATGGCATTAAAATAAAAAATGTCCGCATTGCTGCCGGTGGCGATGACAAGTACAACAAAATTGCTACTGATGGCAAATTTGCTACACATGGTATCCTTTTCGATGTCAATAAATCAAGCATTAAACCTGAATCGATGGGCACCTTGAACGAAATCACCAAATTGATGAAAGATCATAGCGATCTGAATTTTGAAATTGACGGCCACACAGATAGTGACGGTAACGACGATGCTAATATAAAATTATCGCAAGCCCGGGCCGATGCTGTAAAAACGCAACTGGTAAACATGGGTATTGACGCCAACCGACTTACTACAAAAGGATTTGGCGAAACTAAACCCATTGACAAAAATGATAACGCGGAAGGAAAGGCAAATAACAGGAGAGTGGAATTTGTGAAAATATAAAGCAATCCGGGAATAGCGGGTAGGGAACCGAATCAATTAAAAACTCATTTTTCAATCAATATGTTCAGATGAAAAAAGCTATCATCATTATCGCCCTTCTTATCATTGGCGTGGCCGGCGCCGCAGGCTATTTAAAAATGGTGTTGCCGGACGTAGGCCCTGCTCCTCAAATGGAGGTGGCGTTAACGCCAGAAAGGATAGCACACGGCGAGTATTTAGCCACGCATGTGGCCGCCTGTATGGATTGCCACTCTACCCGAGACTGGAGCAGATTTTCCGCGCCTTTACAGTCCGGAACCTTAGGAAAAGGCGGTGAATATTTCGGCCCGGAAATGGGCTTCCCCGGGAAATACTACAGTAAGAATCTCACGCCGACCCATTTGGGCGACTGGACGGACGGAGAAATTTTACGAGCCATCACCAGTGGTGTGGATAAAGACGGTAACGCATTATTCCCTGTAATGCCTTATTCTTATTACGCGCAAATGGATAAAGAAGATGTGCTGGATATTATCGCCTACATCCGTTCTCTTAGACCCATTGAAAGCAAGGTGCCGGAATCGGAATCGGATTTCCCAATGAATTTTATCATCAACACTTTTCCCAGAAAGCCACATTTTGCAAACAAGCCTGATAAAAGTGATCAGGTGCAGTATGGTAAGTATCTGGTAAGCATTGCGGCCTGTAAGGATTGCCATTCACCGGTTAATAGAGGGCAGATTATTGCCGATAAGGCATTTTCGGGTGGACGGGCATTTGAGATGCCTGGAGGCACCCTTCGCTCGGCGAATATAACACCTGATGAAACTACAGGGATCGGCTTATGGACGAACAACATGTTCGTCAACAGATTTAAAGCTTATGAACATACAGAAAGCCTTTCCGCTGTACCGCCGGGTACATACAATACCGTCATGCCCTGGAGTATGTACGCAGGTATGGAAAGGAA
Source organism: Taibaiella helva (assembly GCA_040393285.1). Classification (GTDB taxonomy): domain Bacteria; phylum Bacteroidota; class Bacteroidia; order Chitinophagales; family Chitinophagaceae; genus Taibaiella; species Taibaiella helvus_C. Next base: position 9,262 of record JBEBUO010000052.1, read on the forward strand.
AGATCTGGAGGCAATTTATACTTATCTAAAAACACTGCAACCCATAAAAAACCAAGTCGCAAAATATACGGCAAAGCCATAAAACCGAATGCCGGCCCTGGAGCATATTAAACAAGCCTGCGGGATGGCGAAATAGTAATGACGGACGCCCTATCGCTATCCGCTTGCAATAAAATGATCAAATACAAATGAAATAAATTAATGGCTCAACTCTTACAAATAACACCGAAGGTATATCAATTGTCCCTGGGGCAGGTTAATGCTTTCCTGATAGAAGATAACGGATTCACGCTAGTGGATACCGGATATAAAAATAGTTTGAGCAGAATTTTCAATATACTCTCAAAAGCTGGAAAAGATCCTTATAAAATCAAACAAATCGTCCTTACCCATTGCCATCCCGACCATGCGGGAAGCGCAGCCGCTATTCAACAAAAGTTAAATATACCGATATATACCCACGCTTTGGAAACACCGCTGGTTGAACAAGGCATTTCCGGCAGGCTACCCTGGCAGCGGACACCAGGTTTGATGAACTGGATCATTTACACCGCTTTTATAAAACATGCGGATAAAACAAATGAACCGGCAAGTATTAAAGAATCATTGTTTGACAATGACGAGCTGCCCGTTGCCGGAGGCCTCCGGGTAATTCACACACCTGGCCACAGCGCCGGCCATATTGCTTTACTCGTTAAAAGCGAGGAGCTACTCATTGCCGGAGACATCTGCGGAAATGTTGCTGGGTTGCAACTCAGCACTGTTTATGAAAACCGGCAGGAAGGGGTAAGAAGTATAAAAAAAGCTGCTGACTTGAATTTTGAAAAAGCTGCTTTTGGTCATGGAAAACCTTTGATGAACCGTGCAAGTGAAGAGATGAAAACACATTTCAATCCACTTTTTTTTGAATAACTTCTATTTTATGAAACGACAAAATCTATTTCCAGCTACCATGCTGTTATTATTTGCTGCAATACTATGCAACGCCTGCAAAAAGGATAGTACTGTCCCTGGTACTAATAGCGCCCCGGAAAAAGGTTACCTCACAGGCTTGGTGACCAATTATGCCAACGCACCACTTAACGAGGTAAAGATTGTGATGGACAATGCAATCCTAAGTAGTGATGTTGTTACCGGGAAAACAGATGACCAGGGTAAATACAAAATAAAGGTTCCCTATGGCACCTGGACAGCTAGCGCTTTCGTTACCAGGAAATATCATCAAAAAGAATATTTTCTGGCTTGTGATCCGGATGAAATTTCCAGCTTTACAGATGATGGCGCGGTGCGCAATTTCAAATGGAAAATTTCGGGGCAGATCCCTAACGTTGTGCCGTCCCAGTATTACGGAGGTTCTATTGGCATCTATCCCGCAGATAACAGTATCATTCCTGATAACACCTACATTCAGTTAACGCTTACACCCGTCGGCCCCCTGATTGACGGCTCCGCCGGAACGCCTATTGTGCTGGGTCTTGGTCAGGAAAAATGGATGGACCCCTACGAAATAAAAGACATTCCTATCGGCCGGTACAAAGCAACCATCATCTTTAAGGCGGATGAGGACTTACCCTTAAAGGTGCGAAATTGCTTTAATGGCGGCAGCTTTCAGTATGAAACCACCTTTGATTTTGAACCAGAGAAGAGTTATCGTTCTCGCACCTGGTATAAAGCAGTCGTGCTGGAATACCATGAATAATATTTGCTTTCAATCATTTAATCACTAAATATCTATATAGAATGAAAAAGAAAAATTACTGCTGTATCCTTATGCTTTTGCTTATTGGCGCAGGCATATGCACAAGTTGTAACAAAAAAGACGCGCAAAAACCAGATGAAATTAAAGCTGACAGCAAAGGTTATATGGCAGCTAAAAAAGATATGATGTTAACCTACACAATAACCAAGGGAAATGAGGCAGGACACAGCTATATCTGGCATGTTACCGATGCTAAAGATTCCGCAGGATATCGTGTAGCTTCTTCAGAATTGTTGTTTGAGCATAATATAGTAGTGTACAGCAATGCGATGTTTAATGACGAAAAAACAATCATTTCTGGTAGCAATATGCCAGCTATTTACTACCAGTTGTTAGATACGATGAGTCAGCAGTTCAACATTTCTTTCGTCCATGAAGAGCATCCCGTAACAACTGTAATTCCGCATCATGATCAACTGAATACCGTCGTTTCGGGACAAGCAACAGTAGCTGAATGGCATGGAAAGGGGGAAGACGACGGCCTAATCACAGAACAGGACTACGAGGTAAAGCGTTTGCCGGCAATAATAGATTCTTTAGATCATATACAGATAGGTATCGGTGAATTTGACTGCCTGCGCATCCGCTACATCACAAAGGTAGCGAATAAAATAACCCTTTCAGATGGGGTGTCCTCCCCACAGACATTTGAAAATAATTTTGAGATGAGTGAAACGCTATGGGTAGCCCCGGGACTGGGAATTATCAAATCCGAAGAAGTTGCACCCGCTGGCATAAGCACCACAGAACTCACCAAAATAGAAGGTAGGTAAGCCAACCACCTGCGTTCTCTAATCAGAACTGTATAACTGTTGGTTGAGTCATTTAATTTTTACACGCTACTCACATTTTTTTGCATTAAAAAAATCAATGACATGAAGTTATTCAATAAAACCACTGCCCTGCTCTTGCTATGCTCCGCTTTATCGTTCAGTTGTACTAAAGACATTAGCTTCATCCCAGCACTTCCCGAATCCAATATTCCAGGTATGGGTTCAGCCGGCGGTGATTTGCAAGGCATCCCATTTATTTTTCCTGAAGGAATAGAAATACTTGGGCAAATATCTGGATATGATTATGATATGGATCAGCCGTGTCAGATAATCGGGAAGTCGCCTTTTGTACATATTATACTTAGCATGCTAAATCATGGACCAGACACCACATTTATACTACCGGCAGGAATAACATTTAAATCACTAAGCGAGGAAGACCAGAACGGGATACTCATCCAGAAGGAAACGCTTCATTTTACAACCGGAGATACCTGTACTACGGTAATCAATTTATTCTGTATAAATGCGTCAAGACATGCATCCAACGCAGATTCCCGCTTTTCAATAGGTCCGGTTACGAATGCCCCCTCAATGCTTGAACTGATTGACCTTTTAAAACATAAAAGGATTGCCGATGATATTGGCATTGTACAAGGTATCGTCTGGGATGTTTCCGACTATGGAGGCTTAACAAAAGAAGATCGAAATGTCATTGCCGCCTTGCCGGATTTATAGAATCCGCTACCTCCACTTTATTAAAGATGACTGTAGGATGCGCTCATACAGCGTTTTATAATGGTCTTTGCCCGGCGAACGCATACATCATTTTCTTAAATATCGCTGATGTGGATGTTGGCTGTTTCGTCCCGAAGACTAGGTACCTGAGCAGGCGCTGTTCGATATGAGTATCTCATACACTTCTCATTACCCAACCGTACCTGTACCAAGCCCGGGCACCGGAAAAGAATCGGCAATGAGGCTATCTGATATCAAATAGGTTATATTATTCCCTCTCTTAGTGTTTTACTTACG
>JBEBUO010000053.1:0-12777 GCA_040393285.1 Taibaiella helva
AGGTATAATAAGTATCCATAAGTGCCATTTCATCGCCTTTTAAGTTCCGGTACAAGTACAGCACAAATAGATGACAAAAACAATTAGATTAGCGTGTAAACAAAAAGAATAAAAATTAAAAAACCGCTGTAAACATAATATTTACAGCGGTTTAGTGCTTATTGCTAATTGATTTTAATCACCAATTATTTTACTTCTTCATAGTCCGCATCGGCAATATGATCACCGTCGTTCTCCTGGTTATCAGCATGTGCCGGTTCGCCATCTTCCGGTTGTTGTGGCTGGCCACCAGTGGCATCCTGGCTGGCTTTGTAAATTTCTTCACTGGCTGCCGTCCATGCGGTATTCAATTCTTCCATTGATTTGTCGATGGCGTCATGATCCTGGTTTTTATGCGCCTCTTTCAATGCAGTCAAAGCAGTTTCTATAGGCGCTTTTTTATCATCCGGAATTTTATCACCAAATTCTTTCAGTTGCTTTTCGGTATTGAAGATCAGGCTGTCGGCCATATTCAGCTTTTCTACCTGGTCTCTGAGTTTTTTATCTTCCTCCTCATTAGCCTTGGCTTCATTCTTCATTTTTTCGATCTCTTCCTTGCTGAGGCCGCTACCGGCTTCAATACGAATATTCTGTTGTTTGCCGGTTCCCTTGTCCTTGGCCGTTACATGCAAGATACCATTCGCATCAATATCAAAGATCACTTCCACCTGAGGTACACCTCTTGGTGCAGGAGGAATGCCATCCAATATAAAGCGTCCCAATGATTTATTCTGGTTGGCCATGGGGCGTTCTCCTTGCAGTACATTGATTTCCACACTAGGTTGGTTGTCACTTGCAGTAGAGAAGGTTTCGCTTTTTTTGGTAGGAATTGTGGTGTTGGATTCAATCAGCTTGGTCATCACACCGCCATAAGTTTCGATACCCAGAGAAAGCGGGGTTACGTCCAGCAGCAATACATCTTTCACATCACCGGTAAGCACACCACCCTGAATAGCAGCGCCAATAGCCACTACCTCATCCGGGTTTACACTACGGTTCGGTTTTTTTCCGAAAAATTTCTCTACTACTTCCTGAATTTTAGGGATACGGGTAGAGCCCCCTACGAGGATTACCTCATCAATATCAGTAGTAGACAAACCTGCATCTTTAAGGGCTTTGCGGCAGGGTTCCAGGGTACGTTCCACCAGGCTGTCGGCCAGCTGTTCAAATTTGGCACGACTCAGTTTCCGTACCAAGTGCTGGGGTACGCCGTCAATAGCAGTAATATAAGGCAGGTTAATCTCTGTTTCCTGAGAAGAGGATAATTCGATCTTGGCTTTTTCAGAAGCTTCTTTTAAGCGTTGCCATGCCATAGGATCTTTGTGCAGATCTACTGTAGGCATATCCTTACGGAACTCGTCTGCCAGCCAGTCCATAATAATTTTATCAAAATCATCACCACCCAGGTGGGTATCCCCATTGGTTGATTTTACTTCGAAAACCCCATCTCCCAACTCCAGAATAGAGATATCAAAAGTACCCCCACCTAAGTCAAACACGGCGATCTTGCTGTCTTTATGCTGTTTGTCCAGGCCATATGCCAGGGCAGCGGCCGTAGGCTCGTTAATGATACGGCGTACATTAAGACCGGCTATTTCACCTGCTTCTTTTGTGGCCTGCCGCTGGGCATCATTAAAATAAGCCGGCACGGTAATCACCGCTTCTTTTACTTCCTGGCCCAGAAAATCTTCAGCCGTCTTTTTCATCTTCTGCAGTACCATGGCCGAAATTTCCTGCGGCGTGTACATGCGTCCGTCAATATCCACACGTGTGGTATTATTCTCTCCTTTTACAATCTTATACGCATTGTGGCTCATCTCGTTACTTACCTCGTCAAAGCGACGACCCATGTAACGCTTGATGGACATAATAGTTTTTGTAGGATTGGTAATCGCCTGACGCTTGGCAGGATCGCCTACCTTGCGCTCGCCGTTATCTAAAAATGCTACAATGGACGGGGTCGTACGACGACCTTCATCATTGGCTATAACTACCGGTTCGCTACCTTCCATTACGGCAACGCAGGAGTTAGTGGTTCCGAGGTCAATTCCGATTATTTTGCTCATATGTATTTTGTTTCTATTTTATTTTAAAATTGCTGCTTATCCTCCGCGCTAATAGCCCGGATCAAAACTCATTTTTATTAATGACAAGGATAATGCCATTCAAACATCGGATGAAAGATTGTCAGGTTCCTGATACAATTGACACGAATAGCCTTAGCTAGCTGCTAAAATGCGGCTGTCGGCGCAGAGCTTTTGCAAAATAGGCAGCAGTAGGGCTACATCAGGTTTTTATGTAGCATCAGGATACGCCAAAATTACACTGACATGACGCCCGAAACAGGTACTTTCTTTCTTATAGGGTGCAGTTGTGCTTCGTCAGGACGAGTACCTTCTTTTGTAAGTTCCGCTGCGGCTTTTCAGGACAAAAAATAAGACATTCAGCTAAAATATGTTTGTCCTGCCCACCGTTTCTTGAGGAAGGAACAAATATACCTGATAGTTATCTTAAATTTGCCAATCCTTAAACACATATAGTTTGTCGTCTGCTACTTCCTTGTTCCGAAAATCATTTGTTGTTCTTTTATGTACGGTCCATTCGCTATGGGTATCGGCGCAGGTCATCGACCCTAACCTCGACCCAACCGCACAGCAGCAAAACCTCTTCAATCAGGGCCTGGATTCGAACAGATTGGAAACCACGGAAGACTGGGACAATACCAGCCCGCGCATTTATTATACCACTTTTACTTCGGAGCTCCATCAGCTACCCGATACCAGTCTGAGTCATTTTCATCGCTACCGGCCGCGCCAGCCCTGGTGGATAAAAGATTTGGGCAATGCCGGTACGGCCGCCCGCAATCAATTTTTTGATCCGGCCCTACCTATAGGGCTCAGCCTGGGTTATCATATTTATGACCCTTACCGCCTGGAGCTTGAAGATCTTGAATTTTTCAATACCACACGTCCTTATTCCAGCTTCAGTGGGATGATTGGCGCAAAAGCCGCACAGGACGTCTCGGTAATGCATACACAGAATATAAACCCCGACTGGAACTTTGCAGGTAACATACTTTACAACAGCTCTCCGGGTTTCTTTGCCATGCAACAGGCGGCGCAAACAGGCGGTAGCTTCAGCACACAATATAAAAGCCAGGACCAGCGGTATGGACTACAACTGGGTTTCGTGTACAACAGGTTCCGGCAGCAGGAGAACGGTGGAATTACTGCCGACAGCATGTTGCAGGAAAATGGTGACCGTATGCTCATTCCGGTACAATTGCCGGCCACGATACCCGGTGGCCTACAGGCGGCCACCACTAATTCCCTTAGGGACCTGGACCTGATGCTTTCCCATCATTATGCCTGGGGTCTGCGGGATACCTTGTATAATGAGGATTCGACAAGCATCAGTTACCGCTTTACCCCCAGGTTCGGACTCAAACATGTGCTACACTTGCATAGCGAGCGGCATACTTATAAGGACCTGGCTCCCGATTCATTGCGCTATGACTTTCTGGCGGCTGTCAATTTTGGCGGACGGGATTCTGTATTCAGTGTGCAGAATTGGATGTATGTAGATAACCGGTTCAGCCTTAACGGCTTTCTGGGAAAAGCCGATGCCCTCGCTGCTGTAGAGGCCGGTCTGGGCATACGGGCCGACCGCTTTGTAAGTGACTTTGGATTTGGGGATCAGGACCGGGAGGCTTCCTTAAGCAATTATGTTTTTGGCGATATCCGCAAAGAAGCCGTAAAAGAAAAACAATGGAACTATGGGGCAACTGCCCGTTTCTTCTTCAGCGGACCGGCTATAGGTAATTTTGAAATAGGCGGCCATATGGGCAAGGATCTGGGCAAGCTCGGTCAGCTGGACATTAGCCTTTCACAACGACTGAGTAATGCGCCGTATGCCTGGAACCACCAAAAAACAAGGTATTATGAACGTCATTATGACTTTGGAAAAACCAGCAGCACCACGCTGGCCGGGCGCTATTATTTACCCAAATATAAACTTGAAATAACAGCAAAAAATATATTGTTAACCAATTATTTATACTATAATTCAAATATTGAACCTGTACAATTTTCAAGCGCCTTTTCCGTACTTCAATTGAGCGCAAGAAAGGCATTCACCTGGAAGGTACTGACCCTTGACAATGAGCTGGCCTGGCAGCAAGCTACGCCTAATGCGCCGGTACATTTGCCCGCCCTCCTGCTCAGGCACCAACTACGTGCGGAGACCTACATCTTCAAGAAAGCACTCCTGATCGCCGGCGGCATCGAAGCAAGATATCATACACCTTACTATTCAGATGGTTACACGCCTTATTTCAACCAATTTTACCTGCAAGACGAACAACGGATAAGCAGCCTCCCGGAGTGCTCGGTTTTCCTTAATTTTAAAGTAAAGCGCTTCAGAGCCTACTTACTCACTGAGCAAGTACAACAATTGATTAGCCCGAACATCATGAACGCACCGGGTTATCCGGCTGAAAATTTTATGTTTAAATTTGGCTTTACATGGATCTTAATTAACTAATGATAATCAAATAATTGAATTAAAATTCAACACAATAAATAACGATGCATACAGAGCAGGAAACGCCTGAAGAATGGGAAGACGATGAAGAATTGCTGGAGGAGTCGGCCAAAGAACCGGTTATCCAGCTTCAGCTTAAACTAAGCGCAGGGCAAGAGCCGATGCGCATAGATAAGTATTTGATGAACCGCATTGAAGGAGCTACCCGAAATAAGATACAGCAGGCTATTGAGAAAGGATGGATTCTGGTAGACGGGAAGCAGATCAAATCAAATCATAAAATAAAGCCATTCGAAGAAATTGTGGTCTATGATCACCGACAGACCATACCGACCGAAATCATACCCGAACCCATGGACCTGAACATCCATTACGAGGACGAGTATTTGATGGTCATCAATAAGCCTCCCGGTGTGGTGGTGCATCCCGGTAGTGGAAATTATAGCGGCACCCTGGTCAACGGCATTGCCTGGTACCTGAACCCTGAAGAAGACAAGTCGAGAATTATAGCGCTTCCCCGTGTCGGCCTCGTACACCGGATTGACAAAGATACCAGCGGCTTGCTGCTGATTGCCAAGTCGGAGCAGGCCATGAGCCACCTGGCACGCCAATTTAAAGCACACACCGTACACCGCCGGTACATGGCCCTGGTATGGGGAGATATGGAGGAAGATGAGGGCATGATTGAGGCACATATTGGCCGTAACTTAAGGTTCAGGAAGAAAATGGATGCCTTCCCCGATGGCGATCACGGCAAGCCGGCCATTACCCATTTTAAGGTATTGGAACGCTTTCACTATGTATCCTTATTGGAATTCAGGTTAGAAACAGGCCGTACCCATCAGATCAGGGTACACACCCGACTCATCGGACACCCTTTATTTAACGACAGTACCTACGGGGGCGACCGTATTGTAAAAGGCACCGTACATGCAAAATACAAGCAATTTGTAGAAAACAATTTCAAGTTACTTCCCCGACAGGCTTTGCATGCTAAGGAATTGGGTTTCGTACATCCGGCAACAGGCGCTGAAATGCTTTTTGATTCTCCCTTGCCCGAAGATATGGCACAAGTGATTGAGCGCTGGCGCCGGTATATCGGAGGCAAAACAGAGGCACCGGAGTAAGCCCGTTTTTTATTTTAACGGACGTACCACCGAGAAAGAACAGGCTGGTGGAGCTGTAAACAAAAATGTTCATCGAGCTGGGCAACAATTATTACCAGGCCCTCAGGGGTTGTTTTTAAATTCAATAAGATGTCCTACTGCAATGCGATAATACAAATGACCGGAGACCGGAAGGCCCTACATGAGGCGTATCACGACCAGCATTACGGGTTTCCGCTCCACGATGACAACGAATTATTCGGTCGGTTGATCATGGAGATCAACCAGGCAGGACTGAGCTGGGAAACTATACTCAAGAAAGAAACCGCGTTCAGAAAAGCCTACCACCAATTTAATATCCGGAAAATAGCGGCTTACACGGATGCCGACCGGCAAAGACTGATGGCGGACGCAGGCATTATCCGGAACCGGCTTAAAATCAATGCTGCTATTGAAAATGCCCGGGTGGTGCTGGTTTTACAGGCGCAATACGGCTCTTTTGAGCGCTGGCTGGACCACCACCACCCTTTACCTAAAGAGGAATGGGTAAAATTGTTCCGAAAACACTTTAAGTTTACCGGCGGCGAAATCGTCAACGAATTTTTGATGAGTACCGGTTACCTTCCCGGCGCGCATGCGACAACCTGTCCGGTATACGCCGCAGTAGTGGCCGCCAAACCGAAATGGCAAACAAATTGATTCCCTACACGGGTCTTACAACCTGTCGGTGTAGCTATTTCTTTTTCTTAGTGCCCGATCCGGTTTTGCTTCCGGCTTTCTTCTTTCCGGTAGTCTCGGGAGCATCGGGAACATAGCCAAAATCAATCTGTCGTTTAATCAGGTCTGTAGCCTGTACTTGTATCTTTACTTTGTCCCCGATACGAAAGCGCTTTCCGCTGTGCAGTCCCACCAATGCATAGTCGGCCTCGATAAAAGCAAACTCGTCTACCTCCGCCAGGTCAGCCAGACTGATCAGTCCCTCGCATTTGTGTTCCACGGTCTCGGCCCAGAACCCAAAGGAAGATACCCCACTCACAACAGCGTCAAAGGTTTCGCCAAGGAACTGCTGCATGAATTCTACCTGTTTATATTTGTCGGCCGAGCGTTCTGCTTCCATAGCACTCCGTTCCTGATCACTGCAATGGCGGCATTTGGCCTCCATTTTCTTATCTATTTTTACCTTCTCATCAATACATTGCTGTACAATACGATGTACCATGACGTCCGGATAGCGCCTGATGGGCGAGGTAAAATGGCAATAATCTTCGAAACCCAGACCGTAGTGTCCTATATTATCTGTACTGTACACGGCTTTAGACATGGTTCTGATGCCCAGCTGTTCCAGTACATGCTGTTCGGGTTTACCCTTCACCTCTTCCAGCATCTGATTAAAGGAACTGGCAATAAGATCTGGATTGTTGAGGTTGAATTTATGCCCAAATCGGGAGGCAAAGGAAGCAAAAACGGCTAATTTATCCTCGTTAGGCACATCGTGCACCCGGTAAGGAAAAGGAATAGGTTGTTGGTTGATCACTTTCTTTCCAACGTAGGCGGCCACTGTCTTATTGGCCAACAGCATCATTTCTTCGATCAATTGGTTCGCTTCTTTACTTTCTTTAATTTCTATTCCTATCGGTTTCCCTTCGGGGTCCAGTTTGAAACGCACTTCCTGCGACGAAAAATTGATGGCGCCCTTTTTGAAGCGCTCTGTACGAAGATGCCTGGCAATACTATGTAATTGCAGCACTTCCTCCGCATAGTCACCTTTACCCGTTTCTATAATCTGTTGTGCTTCCTCGTAGGTAAATCTCCGGTCTGAGCGGATGACAGTACGCCCTATCCAATATTGCTTAATGCGTCCTTCGGCATTCATCTGAAAGATAGCAGAGAAGGTGAATTTGTCTTCCTGTGGCCGTAAGGAACAAAGCACGTTGGAAATATGCTCGGGTAGCATAGGTAGCACCCTATCGGGTAGATATACCGATGTGGCCCGTTCATAAGCTTCTTTATCTAACGAAGTGTCGGGTGTTACGTAATAACTTACATCTGCTATATGCACCCCTATTTCAAAATATCCGCCTTTCAACTTTCTGAAGGATATGGCATCGTCAAAATCTTTGGCATCTGCCGGGTCGATCGTAATCGTGAGTATATCCCGGCAGTCTTTTCGTTTCCCGATCTCCGTGCTGTCCAGTACATCCGGCAAACGGGCAGCCTCTTCCATCGTATCGTCCGAGAAACGGAGTGGGAAACCGCTTTCCATCAGGATACTTTTCATGGCGATTTCATTCTCGCGCTCGTAGCGCAATAACTCCACCACCTCGCCTACCGGATTTTTGGCCAGGCTTTTCCATTCTGTTATTCTACCTACTACGCGATCTTTATCGGTAGCCCCATTCAAGGCCGTTAAGGGGATAAAAATATCCACCCGCATTTCTTTATCAGGTACCAGGAAAGCAAACTTATCACTCAGCTCAATACGGCCCACGAATTCTTGCTGCCTGCGCTCTATAACCTGCGTAATTGACCCTTCGGGCCTGCCTTTGGAAGATACGCGATGTACCTTTATTTTCACTACATCCCCATCCAGGGCATTAAGCATGTCTTCACTACGCACCAAAACATCCTGTTCCCAACCTTCGACACGTACAAAACCCAAGCCGGAACGGCTGATATCCAGGGTTCCTTTCGCCTCCCGGTTATCCAGGGGGCTCGCTTTTTTCTTCTTGCGTGGGATATAGGTCTCTTTCTTATTCTTCTTAGCCATCGTGCATCAAATGTATAAAAATTATAGGTTCCATAAATATTGTCTTTGCATAAAGCTCGTTTCAAGGCCTGATTAATGTATCAATATCCTTTATTTTATCGATTTAGACGGGATTCGCATGAAAAAATTTGAGCTTTTACGCCTATGGTATAACTTTATCCCGTTTTTTGTCCCTACTAAAATTTTAAACCACCCCCTGTTTATGCAAACACAGCCTTTTCCCGAAGATGGGAAAACCATGTTTAAAAAAATTCTGGTAGCGAACCGTGGTGAAATCGCTATCCGTATCCTGCGTGCCGCTGCAGAGATGAATATCCGTACCATGGCCGTGTACACCTATGAAGACCGTTATTCCTTACACCGGTACAAGGCGGATGAGGCGTATCAAATCGGCAATGAAGATGACCCGCTGAAACCGTACCTGGATATTGAAACCATCATCAAGACGGCTAAAGATCATCAGGTAGATGCCATCCATCCGGGTTATGGTTTCCTCAGCGAGAATGTACAGTTTGCCAGGAGGTGTGCCGAAGAAGGAATTGTTTTTATCGGCCCTCGTGCTGAAGTTATGGAGCAACTTGGTGATAAGATTGCTGCCAAAAAGCTGGCCCGAAGTATATCCGTACCGGTAATTGAAGACAGTATTATAGAACCCGGTCAGGTAAATAATGCTATAGCCGAAGCCAATAGAATAGGTTTTCCCGTGATCCTTAAAGCTGCTGCCGGTGGTGGCGGACGTGGTATGCGCATTGTACACCAACAGGAAGACCTGGAGCCCTCCTTTAACGAAGCGGCCAATGAGGCACGCAAGGCATTTGGCGATGGTACCATTTTCATGGAAAAATACATAGAACAGCCCAAACACATAGAGGTACAGCTCCTGGCCGACAATCATGGCAACATTGTACACTTGTATGAACGTGACTGCTCGGTACAACGCCGCTTTCAAAAGGTAGTGGAAATTGCACCTGCTCCTAACCTCCCTCAGGAAACCAAAGAGGATGTATATAAATATGCCATCGAAATAGCCAAAGCCGTAAATTATAATAATGCAGGCACGGTGGAGTTTTTGGTGGACCGGCAAAACAAGGTGTATTTTATTGAGGTAAATCCGCGTATACAGGTGGAGCATACGGTGACTGAAGAAATTACCGGGATAGATATCGTGCGCAGCCAGATCCTGATCGCACAGGGCTTACCGCTACATGATCAGGCTATTTTCATTACCCGCCAGGAAGATGTAAAGACCAATGGCTTCGCCATTCAATGTCGTATTACCACCGAAGATCCGGAAAATGCCTTCCAACCCGATTACGGCACGATGATCGCTTATCGCAATGCCGGCGGATTTGGTATTCGCCTTGATGAAGGAAGCGCCTACTCGGGTATGAAAATTTCTCCCTTCTTCGATTCCATGGTTGTTAAAGTTACCGCTACGGGCCGTACGCTTGCCGGCACAGCCCAGCGGCTACGCAGGGCGCTTGCCGAATTCCGGGTAAGGGGGGTAACCACCAATATATTTTTCCTGCAAAATGTAATTGCACACGAGATGTTTCGCAAAGGCAATTGCAATGTCAATTTTATTGACACCCACCCTGAGCTATTCAAGTTTAAAAAACCAAAGGACAGTGCGACCAAGGTGCTGAAATACCTGGCCAATGTAAAAGTAAACGGGCATGCGGATGCCGGAAGGCACGAAAAAGATCTGGCCTTCCGGACGCCGGTTATTCCTGAATTCAATCGCTTTGATCCGGTGCCTGCGGGTACCAAAGATCTCCTGAACAACCTGGGCCGTGAGGCATTTATAGAGCAGATCAGAGCAGATAAGGGTATCTATTTTACAGATACTACCTTTAGAGATGCCCACCAGTCGCTGGTGGCCACGAGGGTAAGGAGTAAGGACATATTGACCGTAGCCGAAGGGTATGCACGCAACCACCCGCAATTGTTCTCTGCCGAGGTATGGGGAGGCGCCACCTTTGATGTGGCACTGCGCTTCCTGCACGAATGCCCCTGGGAAAGACTTGCAGCATTGCGCAAGGCCATGCCCAATATCCTGCTGCAAATGCTGTTCAGGGGCAGCAATGCGGTAGGTTACTCCAGCTATCCACGTAACGTGGTGCAAAAGTTTATTGAACAAGCCTGGGAAACCGGCGTCGACGTCTTCCGCATCTTCGATTCGCTCAATAATATTGAGGCTATGCTCCCGGCTATCGACTGTGTGGTAAAGCAGACCGGTGGTATTGCCCAGCCTTCCATTTGCTATACCGGTGATGTGCTTCGCGGTGAGCAATATAAATACAACCTGGCTTATTACGTAGAAATGGCTAAGCGCCTCGAAGGTGCAGGCGCGCACATCCTGGCCATTAAAGACATGGCAGGCCTGCTGAAACCCGATGCCGCCGCCGTGCTGATACCTGCACTAAAAGATGCGGTACGCATCCCTGTAGCCTTGCATACCCATGATACTGCGGGCACCCAGGTAGCCACTTATCTCCGTGCCATTGATTCGGGTATTGATATTGTAGACTGTGCCATTGCGTCCCTAAGCGGCACTACCTCTCAGCCTAACCTGAACTCTATGATGGCGCTGATGCAGGGCCATGAACGGGAGCGCAAGGCCGATCTGGACCGCTTAAACAAATACAGCGACTACTGGGAAGTGGTGCGGGAATATTATTTCCCCTTTGAATCCGATCTGAAAGCGGCTACGCCTGAGGTGTATGAGAATGAAATACCGGGTGGCCAGTATTCTAATCTTCGCCAGCAGGCGGAAGCGGTAGGCCTGGGTAACAAGCTGCCGGTGATCAAGCAAAATTACAAAGTGGTCAATCAGCTCTTTGGTGACATTGTAAAAGTAACCCCAAGTTCTAAAGTAGTGGGTGATATGGCCTTGTTCATGACGGCCAACGGGCTCAGCGCCGATGATGTAATGGACCCTACCCAGTCTCATGCCTTTCCGGCTTCCGTGATCGGGTTCTTTAAAGGCGATCTGGGTATTCCGCATGGCGGGCTACCCGAAGAGCTGAGAAAGATTGTATTGCGCAATGAGGAGCAGCTACCGGAGCCCAAAGCCCAACTGTTGGCGGATATTGACCTCGAAGCGCAGCTCCAACTGTTTTATGAGCAATTTCCTGAGAGCAATTTTACAGATTTTCTCTCCTGGCAGATGTTTCCAAAGGTATTTGAGGATTACTATGCCCACAAACAGGAATACGGGGAGCTTTCGGAAATTCCGACAACAGCCTTTTTCTATCCTTTAAAACAGGATGAAGAATTGCTGATCCGGATCGGTGAAGGCAAGACCATTCACATCAAATTGTTATATGTATCTGAGCCTGATGAATCGGCAGTACGTACTGTTGTTTTTGAACTGAACGGATACCACCGTACGGTAACGGTGAAAGACAATGCGATTAAGTCGACCAAAGTAGCACATGAAAAAGCCAGCAGCGATAAGCATATAGGTGCACCGCTTCCGGGTAAACTTTCCGCTGTAGTCGTAGCAGCCGGTGATACCGTTAAATCCGGCGCACCATTGTTTATGATAGAAGCCATGAAGATGGAAAGTACGGTATGCGCTCCGCGCGATGGTGTGGTGCAGCGTGTGGTGCTCTCCAGCGGTGCTATGGTGGATCAGAATGACCTGATCGTGGAAATAGACTAAGCCCCGTGCATGTTATAAAAAGAGGCTGTCCTTTCCTTGCAGGGGACAGCCTCTTTTCTATACCGTTTTATTGTTCCAGCTTTGCTTTAAGATTTTGCAAGCCTTGTTCAAAATCCTTATCCATACTGTAAAACAAGCTCATAAGATTCCAGGGATAAGGCGTTTCTCCTTTTACCCCCCATGTTACCTGTGTTTGCCCCGGAGCTATTTCCCTGGTGATGATATAGGACCGGGCGGGGCTGCCATATCCGAAATCAAGGGCTGTCTCTACACGTTCCGGTGGTGAAACCGCAGTTATGGTCTGCGAACCCTTTCCCATTTTTTTGCTGTCCCAGTGATACACAAAGCCAACCGTACCGTCAGTTCCCTCATAGCTTTTGGCCATACCCGGATCGGATAGCTGCCAGGTACCATAGTGATCCTGATTCTTGATAAACCGCACATAGTCAAAGACCTCTTGTTGATCCCTGTCTATGACAATCTGTCGTTCATTTTCAAAGGTTTTCGGCACAAAGAGCGCCACGATAAGACCCAGTACCGCAAGCGCAATCAGGGTCAGCAGGATGTACTTCAGAATTTTCATAGATCTTGTGTTTTTGATGACACAAAAATAGTTTTTTTGATCATATATCAAAACACCAACGCAAAAAAATTGA
>JBEBUO010000054.1:0-12697 GCA_040393285.1 Taibaiella helva
AAGGGAACTATGTCGACATATTCGCTAAGGGTAAACTTTTTCGGAACGAGACAACACACCTGCACTTATTGGTTGGTGTAAACACAAAACCAAAAGGATTATATCGGCAGCAGCCGGGGACTAGCGATGACAGCCCGGCTGCCACCCAAAAATGGTACGCCCATAGCTGGGCTCCTTGGTTCTGGTATGCCTACCGGAAGACAGAACGCCGCTACACCTTGGGCCGAAGGACGGCCTGGTAAGCAGCTTTATCGCTCATGAGCTCCAGCGCCTTGTCCAGGTCTTTATCTTCTGTATGCAACCTGTTGATAATCCTGCCACGCTGGTAATAATAACGGTTGATGATCTCGTTGCGCAACAGGTCCATGATCTCTTTCTGATTTTTCTGTAGGTCCTGCTGCTTATCGTGAGAGAGCTTAGCAGATAAAGTCTCCAGCTCCTTTTGCAAATTATCGAGGTACTTTTCCTTTTCCGCTACGGTCCTGAGTTCCTCCAGCAGCAGCTCGCTATCCGACTGGTAAGAATAATCCTTATCGCCCAGCCATTGTTCAAAGGCGCGGAACACTTTATCGTCTGTGGCAAACTGTCCGGGAGGAGCTATCTCGGGATGGCTGTAATAGTATTCCGTCGCAAAATCGAACAGGAAACCCTTGCTGAGCAGGGATATGGCCAGGGGACTAAGCTGATCCTTTTCAATGGTAATGTCGGGCGCAATTCCTCCACCGTCCGTCACGGTACGGCCACCTTGCGTCTTGAATTGCTTTTGCAGAGAATCGGGTACGGAGGCCACACTCCCATCTTCATGACGATGGGTATAATCCAGCGCCTGAATGCACCGCCCGGTAGGGGTGTAGTACTTGGCCGTAGTTACCTTTAAGCGGGTATTATATCCCAGCGGACGAACCGTTTGCACCAAACCTTTGCCAAAAGAACGGGTACCGATTACGACCCCGCGATCCAGATCTTGCACCGTGCCCGCCACGATTTCAGAGGCAGAAGCCGAGGCATGGTTGATGAGCACTGCCACGGGTATCTCCTTGTCCCAGGCAGCAGCCTGGGTATTAAATGCTTTATCCCACTCCTGATTGTTGCCCCGGGTACTCACCACAAGCTGCCCTTTATCAATAAAGAGGTTGCATAAGTTGACTGCTTCATCCAATAAGCCACCCGGATTACTCCGCAGATCCAGCACCACGCCCCGCAGTTGAGGCTGTACTTTCTTAAGGCTGTCTAAGGCCTGCCGCACCTCGCGACTGCAACTGGGGGTAAACTGGGTAAGGATCACAAAAGCAATATCCTTATCGGGACCTTCCAGGCTGGCAAAGGGTACGCTGGAGATCTTGATCTCCTCCCGGGTTACTGTGCGGGTGGTCTCAGCCCCGGTAAGCGGATGACGGGTTACTACAGACAAAGTAGTACCTGGAGCGCCCCGCATCAGCATGCCTGCGGAACCCGCATTCTTTTCGGTAATTTTTTGACCGTCGACAGAGACGATGATATCGCCGATCCTGACGCCTGCCTTGGCCATGGGCCCTTCCTCAATCAGGTCGGACACGACAAGCTTATCCTTCACCACATTGGTGCCAATCCCTACCCCGCTATATTTACCTGTGGTCTGCAACTCGTAATCTTCAGCATCGGCTTCGGTAATGAAATTGGTATATGGATCCAGGTCATTCAGCATGGCATCCACACTTGTCTTCACCATTTTTCCAGGCTCAATGGGATCTACATAATACTGGTTGAGTTCCTTAAAAATATTGGCATATATCTCCAGGTTCTTCGAAATTTCAAAGTACTTATCTGTGGGATCATTGTTCTGGGCTGCCAGCGGAAAAGAAAGCATGCCGAGAACTACGATAAGGTTGAGCTTGATGCCTCTGGCAGAGAAACGGATCATAAGAAGTTAATTACTTAATTTAATGAGCAAATTAACGATTTTTGCAAGACCCCCGGTGTTTTTATCCGTTTTATATTGGTTAAGCTTGGTTAAAAAAATAAAGAAGATTGTGATCATCGGTCCCGAGTCGACCGGCAAAAGCACCCTCAGCAAGGCGCTGGCCACGCATTACCAAACGGTGGCAGCAGCCGAGTATGCACGGGCTTACCTGGAGCAGCGAGACGGGTTGTACCAGGAACCGGACCTCTTGCAGATTGCTGCGGGCCAACTGGCGTCGGAGGATGCCCTCCTACCAAAGGCCAATAAGTTGCTCTTTTGCGATACCGACCTTTATGTGATCAAAGTGTGGAGCGAGCATAAATACCGGCACTGCGCACCATCCATACTACAAACCATTGCAACTCGGTCTTATGACCTCTACTTGCTTACCGACATTGATATGGCCTGGCAACCCGACCCGCTTCGGGAATACCCGCAGCCGGCCATGCGCCGGTATTTTTTTAAGGTGTATCTCGATATCGTACAACATGCAGGAGTACCCTTTGCCCTCATTAAGGGAAACCCGGAACAACGCCTGGGAGCCGCAACCCGTTTTATTGACGCACATGCGGATCTGCCTGGTGCAGACCCAATTGCCGCTCCATTAAATAATGGCTAAGCCCAACTTCGATAAATGCACCTCCTCTCGTTTCATAACCCAGCTTGTTGTAAAAGCCCACCGCGGTCTCCCGGGCGTGCAGGCGTATGCTTTGCTTGCCGGCCTGGCGCGCCAGCTCTTCTGCGGCACGAACAAGGTCGCGGCCCAGGCCCTTACCCTGATGATCAGGGTGTACGGCCATTTGCCTAAGCTTAAAGGCAAGCGGCCCATCATGTCGCAGCAACAGGCATCCCACTACGACGCCTTCTTCCGCTGCCACCAGCACAATCTGTTGCACCTCATTAGACAAGTCTTCCTGCATCAGATCAAGGCCAAGCGGCCTCCGTAGCACCATTTGACGTAAGGCCAGCACTTGCGGATATAAATGATGACGGGTACTTAATATAAAGATCATTTATGCTTGCATAAATAAATAAAAACAAGCTGCAAAATAATATTTTATACGCACTTTACACCTGATATTTATACCTCATTTGAAAGCCTTGGAGGCTTGGAAAATGCAAAACTTAATGGTACCTTCGGGCATATTAATCGGCAGTACCAGGAGCAACATAAAAGAAGTGAATTGGATCAACAACCCGGGCAGAGGAGCAAAGCCGCGTTAACTTATTTCACGCAACAAGCACAGTGAGCTTATGACACAGGATTTTGTAGAAAATGAGCATTGCATGCGCTGCGCACAAAGGCATGCTTCGGTTTTTTGTACTGCCCATGCCGATCACCTGGAGGAGATCAACCTCTCCCGTATTTGTTCCGAGTATAAAAAAGGACAGGTTATTTTCAATGAAGGTGCACACCCCTTTGGCGTGTACTGTATTAACGAAGGCAAAATCAAAATATCACATAAAGGTCAGGATGGCAGGGAAGTGATTATCCGGCTGGCCAAGCCAGGCGACCTGATGGGCTATAAAGCCTTACTGAGTGGCAACCGGTACCATGCCTCCGCAGTGGCACTTGAAGATTGCTCGGTCTGCTTCATTCCGCGAGACCTGATCTTAAACATCATCAAAAAAGACAACAGCCTCTCCATGGGCATGCTCAACTTACTGAGCAGCCAGCTACGCGTGGCCGAGACCCAGGTAGCCCACCTGGCACAGAAACCGGTAAGGGAACGGCTTGCAGAAGCGCTGCTCTTTATCCGTGAAACCTATGGCATGGAGCAGGATAACTGCACCTTGAATGTTCGCCTCTCACGCGATGAAATAGCCAATATTGTAGGCACTGCTACCGAATCCACCATTCGCCTGCTTTCTGAGTTTAAAAAAGACGGCATAATAGAACTGGAAGGAAAGAAAATCAAAGTACTGGACTACAACAAACTTACACGTACCGCCAACTTACAGGACTAAAGAAATGAATTTCCTGATTATGATAAAAATCAGGTTTATAGCTGATGCTTATCATGGGACAGGCAGGATACTGATACTACATTTGTAGGCAAAAGAAGCTTACATATGCGTGGCTATCCCTTGGTAAATTTTGCTTCCTTCAATACGATTGAGCTATGCGATTTCATAGCCCAGCGCGTGTATGCTGATGTGGAAGATCGGCTGGATCGGCTGCAACAAAGCTTCGATCGCTACCCAACTGCCTTTGAATCGGAAGATGAAGAACACCTGCTTCCGATCCTCTTTCTGCAGCTGGCCGACCAGTGCCGGCAATTATTACGCCTGGAAACCCTGGCTCTTTTCCCCCATATGCGCAACCAGGCACAAGCGGGTCTGACGCCCAGCATAAGCAGCAACACGGCCCATCAACTGGCACAAGCCCAAAAAATCATGCTCTCGCAAACCTGGCGCCTCGGTTTAACACTGAATTTTTACGTGTCGCCCAGGGCATACAACACCGAGGAGCAAATCCTGGTCAATGACCTGCACCTGCTGTCCTGCCTGTTGCAGGATTGGGTGGTGCTCGTACAGCATCACCTGGTCGCCCGCACCGAAAATGCCTCATTTGAATGATGAATATGGATCATGATAAGCAGACCGAAACGCTTGTAACTAGCCCTACAGCTTGCTACCATTGCGGCGAACAGTGTCCGGATTTGGAGCTGATGCTGGAAGATAAATATTTCTGCTGCTTCGGTTGCCGGACCGTGTATCAGCTACTTGCAGAAAATGGCCTGTGCACCTATTATGACCTGAATGAAAGGGCGGGCATTACCCGAAAGGATAAGATACGCCACAACAAATTTGCATTTCTTGATGATGCGGGCATCCAGCAACGGCTCATTGAGTTTCGTGACCAGGCTCAGGTCTATATCACTTTTTATATTCCTTACATTCATTGCAGCTCCTGTGTATACCTGCTCGAGAACCTGCATCGCCTGCATACCGGTGTGGTAAGGGCCGACATCCATTTTCTGAAAAAGGAAGTACGCATTATCTTTAACGAAGACACAACGAGTTTACGCGCTGTGGTGGAAACCCTGGCATCCATAGGCTACGAACCACACATCAGCCTACAGCATCTGGACAAAAAACCCGCAACGGTGCAACGTTCCCTCATCTACCGGCTGGGCGTGGCCGGCTTTTGTTTCGGCAATATCATGCTCCTGAGTTTTCCTGAATATTTTGCACATGATGTAGCGCAGGAAAAATACCTAGGTCATATCTTCAGGTACCTCAATGTACTGCTCGCCCTTCCGGTATTTTTTTATAGCGCAGCTGTCTTTTTCCGTTCTGCATGGAAAGGCTTGAAGCACGGCCATATGAATATAGATGCACCCGTGGCCCTGGCCATCCTCGTTACTTTTATCCGAAGCCTCGTAGATGTTTGGGCCAATCAGGGTGCGGGATATTTTGATACCATGTCGGGTATCATATTCTTCATGCTGGTGGGGCGTGTACTCCAGGACAAGACCTACGGTCAGCTTTCTTTTGAACGGGACTATACCGACTACTTCCCTATTGCCGCCACAGTGCTTAAAGACGGCGAGGAACAACCCACCATACTACCGCAAATAAAAACAAACGACACCCTAAGGATTCACAACAATGAGCTGATACCGGCCGACGGCATCCTGATCAAAGGGAAGGCGCAAATCGATTACAGTTTCGTAACAGGAGAATCGGCACCGGTCAACAGGGAAACAGGTGAACTCATTTATGCCGGAGGTCGCCAGATGGGTGGTCTTATAGAATTACTGGTTGTAAAAGAAGTGGCACAGAGCTACCTTACCGGACTTTGGAACAAAGAACACCATACCGCAGACGGGCACAAGGACAACGAACGTCATTCCTTTGTGCATGGTCTGGCACGCAATTTTACCTGGGTAGTGCTGGCGATAGCCTTGCTGAGCGGGCTGTACTGGTGGATACACGAACCGGCACGCATATGGCCAGCCGTAACAGCGATATTGATCATAGCCTGTCCTTGTGCCCTGCTGCTCACCGCCACCTTCACCAATGGCTATCTCCTCCGCATCCTCGGGCGCAATGGTTTGTTTCTGCGCAATGCTCATGTGATTGAAGTCTTTGGCAAGATGAACCACCTGGTGTTTGACAAAACCGGCACACTAACCTCAGGCGACAGCATGACGGCGCAATACCAGGGAACAGCGCTAAGTCCAGAAGAACAAAGCATGGTGGCAGCACTTGCAGGGCCTACCACCCATCCCATGAGCAAACCGATAAAAAAATTACTTCATGCAGCTACAAACTATACTGTACAAGCATTCATGGAGTACCCCGGTCTGGGCGTTACCGGGGAGGTAAATCAGCATCTGCTGCGGATCGGCACCGCGTCATTTATCCAAAATGAGGAAGTACCGCAAGATGCAACAGCACTTTATGTTGAGATCGACGGCACACTTAAAGGCCACTTTGTGCTACAACAAGGCCTGCGAACAGGCATCAGCAACATGCTACAACGTCTGCCAAACGGCACCTTTACCTCACTGCTCTCCGGCGACCGCAAGGAACAAGCCGCTTACTTTAAGCGGCTGTTGGGCTTGTCTGTTACCGCACACTTTGAACAGTCGCCCCACGACAAACTTCATTACATCCAGGCCCTGCAGCGACAAGGTGCCGTAGTAGGCATGGTAGGCGACGGACTGAATGACGCGGGGGCATTGAAGCAAAGTGATATTGGCATTTGTGTGGCAGAAGACACCAATAACTTCACGCCCGCAGGTGATGCCATACTGGAAGCAGGACGGCTCCGCGACCTCGACAAGCTCATCAAACTGTGTAGCAAGTCGAAGCGCATCATCACGTTATGTTTTGTGTTTTCCTTTGTCTACAACATGATCGGGCTTTACTTTGCAGTGCAGGGCTTGCTCTCCCCCTTGCTGGCAGCCATACTGATGCCCTCCAGCACGCTGAGCATCGTACTCATCACCTTTATTTCCAACAACGTACTGGCCAGACGCCTGGGATTGAGATAGCGTCCTGCCTAAAGGATATTATGTGCGTGGTTTATGATGAGGCTTCATTTTTCTGAGACGGCTGCGATATCCCTATTTACTTTTGTACCACTGGGTCTTTTTGTTTGCCCTGGTGAGGCTGTAAACACCAGCCTTGAAAGTAGATGATACAGGTTGACCAAGCGATGTCATAATCGGCAGGAAGTATAAAGGCAAATAACACCACGGACATTTGTGATGCATTCACATACAGAACAACAATACAGCAATCAGTGGGGGTGAAGGTAAATACACCCTATTTATGACAACAATTTACCTGCTCCTCCTGTAAGGCAGGGCTGATATAGGGAATATTGAGATTAAGGCCACGCAGCACCAGGAGCATGCCCATAATACCCACCACATAGGGTACTACAGACCTTATTTTATTACGCCAGGCCAGGCTGATCATATTACCGGCATAGCAAACGACCATCATAGCCGGCATGGTACCTAAACCGAAAAGAAACATAAACGCGGCACTCTTTACAGCATGTCCCGTGGCTACCGCGGCAGCCAGACTTATATAAACCAGACCGCAAGGCAATAAACCATTGAGCAAACCCATGCCCAACAAGGCGGAAAGACTGCGCCGCCCCAGCAAGCCGCCCAGCAAAGTGGTGATATAACGACTCCAAAATTGATGTACGTAGCTGTGGCGCAGCAAACGCTTGCCAAACAAACCAGCGGTGAAAACGACAAGCAGCAAACTGCCCAGCAATAAAGACAAGGTTTGCTGCCAGCCAAACAGGGAAAATTGCATGCCCACCCAGCCCAAAACGAGACCGATAACGGCATAAGTAATTGCACGGCCAAAATTATACAGGAGTATACCGGCCAGCTTCCGACCGCCGTTAAGATGCTGCACAGGCAAGGACAAGGCCAGGGGACCACACATACCCACGCAGTGAAAACTACCCATAAAACCTAATCCTAAGGCAGCAGCAATAAAGGGCAATAAGACAAACAGAGCTTCCATTTCAACAGGCCGGTGTTAGGGTATAAAAAAACTTTCTTCCGCATCATAGGCCGCACCCGACATGACCCAGGCCGCTTTCATTACATATTTCCCTTTGCGCAGCTTACGCTTTTCTACCAACACCCGTCCTTCCTCATCAGGTGTGAGTGGCAGATGCAGGTCCAACTCCTGGTCGGAAGGACGATACAGCACCAGGCTACCGTCCATAGACTGCCCGATACAATCGGCAGGGAACTGAATGAGCAGCAACTCGTCTACCAGGCGGATATTTACCTTACCCCTTAGGGCATGCAGGTTATCGCGGGCCTGCATTTTACTTTCATACTTCAGCTCGGCCGCGTAGTAGTCCTGCTCCACCAGATCAAATTGAATCCTTGTGGTACGGTACACTAGTGTAAGCATAGCCACACATCCGGTAATAATGACGATGGTAATACCTGTACCCCAATGCCAGATGCTTCGCTTTACCTGATCTGTTTTTTGCTTCATCATACTTATTTTTCTTTACTCTGCACTTCGTTTAATGGGCCCGAGAAAAGTGGTGGACATACTGCTAACTTGTATTCCAGATTGATATAAACCAATCTCCAGTTTTTGCTTCCTTGCTTTAATAAACTGCCGTGGCAACACGACAAAGAAAGTACCGGTAGCTTGTTCTTCAGCTTTAATCACCAGCTTTGTTTTCCCTACAAATTCTACGATACCAGGCACACCCTCCAGCTTCAGGTCCAGCTCTATATCCTGCATGGTTTTATTAATGAGCTTGATGTTATATAAATTTGAGACGCTGTCGGTTCCCCGCTCCTGATAGAGCATGCCGGCAGTACGCATAATATTACCGCCCACATCCTTGCGTGTAATGAGCATGACGCTGATACTGATCAGCAGCACCAATAATACCGTGGCATACACCTTAAGCCGCGTGGTGAAGCGAAAGGGCTTGCCTTCAGCAATATTGTGCTCGGAGTCGTACCGGATGAGACCCTGAGGCCGGTTCACCTTCTCCATAATAAAATTGCAGGCATCGATACAAGCCGTACAGTTCACACATTCCAACTGCGTACCATTACGGATATCGATACCTGTAGGGCAAACGTTGACACACTGATGACAGTCAATACAATCACCAAGATCGCCCTGATCACCTTTTTTATATTTGCTTCTGGGTTCACCACGCTTATAGTCGTACGCCACCACAATGGAATCCTTATCTAGCAATACGCCTTGCAGACGACCATAAGGACAGATATTGGTACATACCTGCTCTCTTAAAAACACATACACACAAAAGAAAGTAAGCGTAAATACAATAATGGCGATGAAGCCGCCCAGGTGCTGACCCACAGGTTCGGTAGCAATCTTAAACAACTCATCCACACCTATGATATAGGCCAGAAAGGTATTGCTGATTAAAAAAGACAATATAAAGTAAAGGGTATAACGAAGTCCGTACTTCCCCAATTTCTCCCCTTTCAAAGGTGCCTTGGCCAGCATCTTTTGTCGGGGCGCATCACCCAGTACGAGATAATCGATCCGCCTGAACAGCAGCTCCATAAAAATTGTTTGCGGACATATCCACCCGCAAAATATACGGCCGAAAGCCATAGTAAACAGCGCGATGAACAACAGGGCGGCCAGCATGATAAGGCCAAAAATCAAAAAATCCTGTGGCCAGAAAGCATAGCCGAAAAGAATAAATTTTCCCTCAGGAAAATTAAACAGGAACAGTGGACGTCCCTTTACAAAGACAAAGGGTAGCACAAAAAATAAAGCATAGTAGAAGACCGCCACCCAGGCTCTTTTAGTAAAATACTTCCCTTTCGGCTTGGTCGGGATGATGTACCTTACTTTCCCATCTTCCGTCACGGTCGTCAGATGGTTTCTGAACTCATCGGGATCAAACGGTCTTCTTTCTGCCTTATGCTTATTGTCGTCAGCCATAGTTTACTCATTTTATTCCGCCAGGGCTACCTCACTTACGCCGGCACTATCGGCAACAACTTCAGGTTGTCCCGATTCGGGCTGATACAAATCCCCCTGGGCCTCCTTTGGGGCGGCCGGCACCTTCCCTCTTAAAGTCATGATGTAGCTGGAAATCTGTGCGATCTGCCTGGGCGAATAATCATCCTTCCAGCTTTTCATTCCCTTTTCCGGCACACCATACTTAATCGTCTTAAATACATCCTTAATACTCCCCCCATGCAGCCAGTAATCGTCTGTAAGGTTAGGCCCAACCAGCCCACCGCCATCGGCGGCGTGACATGCAGCACAAGCCGACACAAACACATTTTGTCCCGCGGCCAGGTCGCTCGCGTCCGCCAGCATCTCAACTGTTGTCTCATCGACCATGTTTCCTGCCACAGCAAGATGCGCTTTAATGGCAGCTTCTGCTTTCTTATTGGCAATAGCCAGTTCTTCCAGTTGCAATGGTGCTGTCTTACCGATATGGTACACATACATATAGGCGATGCCGAAAACAACGGACAACACGAAACCCCATTGCCACCAGGGTGGTGTGGGATTGTCCAGCTCACCTATCCCATCGTAATCATGGCCCAGACTAATTTCTGATTCGGATTGAGCATCCACACTCTTGGTATTATTAAGCTTCTCAAACCAGGCAAATTTCTTCTTTGTCTTAAGGGGTGATGGGTGCTTTACTCGCTCCAGCCCGGCCAGGAAACGAAACATACCGACCATAACGAGAATAATCACCACCTCCAGCACGATAATACCAAACAGCAGGTAGAAAGAGCCGGGCGAGAGGCCTCCTATAAGCCCGGAACCAGATGCCACTGGTTCCCCTACAGCAGTATCCTGTGCAAAGAGCGGCCCTGATCCAAGCAGAGTCCCGGTAAGTAATATAGCCAAACCCTTCACGATAGGGCTGTTTCTTCTTTTATAGGTGTCTACTGCATAAAAAAGGACTTTACCCAAGACAGCAATCACACAGAGCAGCAGTACAATCACGGCCAGCATGACCAATGCCACCGGCTGCGTCAGCTCTGAATCCAGGAAAGGAACGGTTTGCCTGGCTTCCGCAAAGACGTTGAGGGGCATGCCGGCAAATAGTAAACAACTTAAAATGACTAATTTCTTTGCCATAAAATAAATTAATAAAACGGGTTTTCAAACAGACACTATCGGCTTAGTTAATCATCCAGGGGAAGCTGTTTAATTTCATCAATGGCGGCTTTGCTCTTAGACATTACGAGTATGGCGGCCAGTATAAAGATGAGCACGAATAAGCAGAGCGTAATCAGCGGATAAATACTTACGCCGTCTATCGATTTCAGATAATTAATAAATTTCATAAGTCTGGTTTTTAACAGGATACATCCCTTTCGTTTACGGAGCTACTTCTTCTTTAGGTTCCTGCTTAATATCCTTTCCAAGTCGCTGCAGGTAAGCGATCAGGGCTACAATCTCATCATGCTTGTCCACGTCAATCTTATCGCGGGCCAGGGACACTTTAATATTTCCCGCCTGCTGGTCCATAGCCTTATTAGCTTCATGCTCAAATCCCGCAGGATACGGCACGCCCAGCCTCCGCATGGCCTTAATCATATCGGCCGTTTTACTCTTGTCGATCCGGTCGGTAAACAGCCAGGGGTAAGCCGGCATAATGGATCCGGGCGACATAGAAGTAGGATCCAGCATGTGGTTATAGTGCCAGCTATCGGGATACTTATCTGCCAGGCGTGCCAGGTCAGGTCCTGTGCGCTTGGAGCCCCATTGGTACGGGTGATCGTATACGAATTCACCGGCTTTTGAGTAAGCACCATAACGGGCTTCCTCATCACGGAACGGCCGCACCATCTGTGAGTGGCAGGTGTAGCAACCTTCGCGTATATAAATATTACGACCATGAAGCTCCAGTGGGGTATACGGTTTTACACTACTTATGGTGGGCACGTTTGACTTGACCAGGAAAGTGGGCACCATCTCCACAATGCCCCCTATGCTCACCGCAATGAGGGCAAGAACAAACATTTGTACAGGACGGCGTTCAATCCAGTTATGCCAGTGCCTTTTACCATGTACCGGAAGCACTTTGGGCAATGGTGCCGCCTTGGCCTCTTCATTGTTAATGATCTTTCCGGAACGTACAGTTTTCACCAGGTTAACAATCATCAGGATCAAGCCACCAATATACAATGCACCACCTACAGACCGCAGAATATACATAGGACGTATGGTATTGACCGTTTCCATAAACTGGTATTTCAAAATACCTTCTTCCGTAAACTGTTTCCACATCAGGCTTTGGGTTAGCGCTGCCCAGTAAAGCGGAATAACATAAAAAAGAATGCCTAGCGTACCAATCCAAAAATGGTTATTTGCCCATTTCTGAGAGTACAATTTCGTATTGAACAGCCTGGGGAGCAGCCAGTAAAGCATACCAAAGGCCAGGAATCCATTCCATCCGAGCGCGCCGACATGCACGTGTGCAATGGTCCAGTCGGTATAGTGGCTGATGGCATTCACGCTCTTTAAAGAAAGCATGGGGCCTTCGAAAGTGGCCATACCATAGCAAGTAAGCGCCACCACAAAAAATTTGAGCACAGCATCTTCGCGTACCTTATCCCAGGCACCCCGAAGGGTGAGCAAACCATTCAGCATACCGCCCCAGGAGGGTGCAATTAACATCACGGAAAATACCGTACCCAGACTTTGTGCCCATTCAGGTAAAGCCGTATACAGCAAATGGTGCGGACCGGCCCAGATATAGATAAAAATCAGCGCCCAAAAGTG
>JBEBUO010000055.1:0-12649 GCA_040393285.1 Taibaiella helva
GCTTGTTTGAGCTGGTATATTTCGGGTAGGTTTCTACCCAGGCCGTCATAATCCAATCCGTATCCTACAACGAATTTATCGGGTATTTCAAAGCCCAGGTAATCGGCATGAACAGGAAACTTAAGCGCCTCCGGTTTGGTAAGTAAGGCAACAATCTTTAATGAAGCAGGCTGCTGGTTCTGAAGTCCGGGTAAAAATTCATGAAGGGTTTTTCCGGTATCAATAATATCTTCCAACAGGATGATGTGCCGTTCGAAAACGGGCTCTTCCAGCCCAATAGCCGTAATTACATGCCCGGTAGAGGAAGTGCCCTTGTAGGAGGCCAGTTTAATGAAAGATATTTCCGCCTCAATGTCCAGTTGCCGAAACAGATCGGCAGCAAAAAGAAAGGAACCATTAAGTACGGCAAGGAACAAGGGTTTTTTCCCCTTATAATCCCGGCTTATCTCCTGAGCCACTTCTTTGATCCTGGCCGCTATCTTGTCTGCTCCCAGGAAGGGGACAAATTCTTTATCATGTACTTGCATCGAGGACATAGGATTCTTTTTTACCAAAGAAACAAAATCTTTATATACTATCGGGTTTCAGCTGTCTTTAGCAAACTTAATACCCCTTCATTTTTCAGGACCAGGTAGCCTATCCGGTCTTTAGATACCCCTTCCTTTAATTGGTAGGTGAAATAGTATTTTCCCTCCGCTGTAATATTGGTGTAGCAATATCGGAAAATAACACCAGGCGCATGCTGCAGATGAGCAGACAATTCATTGAGATGGGTAGATAAGGCCATCAGGTTGTGCTGCTGATGCAATAAGCCATCGATTACTGCATGGCTGCATTCATAAGCATCATGTACATTGGTGCCCTTGAACAGCTCATCCATCAATACGAGGTGAAACTTGCTACGGCTTAATTTCTCTGCCGTGATTTTCATGCGTTGTACCTCAGCAAAAAAATAGCTTTCTCCCGTAAAGATATTATCTGATACCTGCATATTGGTAATAATGCCTTCCAGAAAGCTAATCTTCATCTCCCTGGCGGGTACACCCATGCCCAGGTGCGCCAGCAGGGCACCCATACCCATAGCCCTTATCAGCGTGCTCTTGCCCGACATGTTGGCGCCCGTAAGAAACAGGAAATGCTGCTGCCCGGACAGGCGGATGTCGTAAGGTACGGGATGCTGTAATAGTGGATGAAACAATTGCTCCGCTTCAAAACACAAGGCCTCAGAGGGCAGCAATTGCGGTACCGTCCAGTTGTGTTCCAGGGTAGCACGTGCCAGTGACTGCATGGCATCGAGGCGCGCGTAGCAAGCCTTCAATTGCTGTACCTTGGGCCCTAAGCTCCTGCGTGCATGATAGCTGAGCCGCAGCAACTCTTTTTGATCAGCCTGTGTATCGGTCTGAAGCAGGGCCTTACAAAGGGGGGTAGCCAAAATGGTTTGCATGTGCGACAGGTCCTGCAGCACGAGCAGGGGCGGATTCTTGTCCTGTAGTTTCACTAAATCATTACAGCCCTGTAAGAAGTCCACCAAATGAGATATGGAAAAGCGGATAAAGGAGTACCGGTTCTTATTGAACAGTTTTTGCATGAGCGCTTCCATGGCCAGGGAGAAGCTGCCGGGTTTTTCAATCCCCGCTTCTGCCGACTCATAAAATTTTTCCAGCATGACGAGCGTACCGTTGGAAATAGCCGGGGTCCATAGATCGGGATATTGTATCCAGAACCTTACCCCATCCTGGAATTCAAGTAAATCTTTATAAGTGGCAGGAGGGTGCTGCACATGCTGCCGTAAATGCTCCGTGCCTGCCTGCGTGGTGCATCTGTTGATCAACGAAAAGGCAGACTGTGCTCCGCTAAGAAAAGACAGGTCTTGCAGCGTTGTTTTATCTATTTGCACAAGCGACTTTTGATATAGATGAGAACAAAGGGTTTTTCCACAACATAAAAATTTATATTTACCCTGTAAGGCCTTTAATTTACCGCAAAATTAGACATTTGTATCATGATAGGAATTATCGGAAATGGCAGTTGGGCCACCGCCCTGGCTAAAATGCTTACACACAACGGGCATAGAATAGCTTGGTGGATGCGTAGTGAGCCTGCTATACAACACCTGCTCAGCACCGGGCATAATCCCCAATACCTGACCTCGGTACAATTCCCCCCTGACCAACTGGTACCTACCGGCGACCTGAATGAGCTGGTGACAGCCTGCAATACCATTATCGTATGTGTGCCTTCCGCCTATATTATGGACATACTGGATCAACTGGAAGAGCAGGTTTTTAAAGACAAAATCATTATTTCTGCCATAAAAGGCATACTACCCGGTCATCATATGCTGCTCAATGACTACCTGGTGCAATTCAAGGGTCTGGATGCCTCCCGTTATGTGGCCATTACCGGCCCCTGCCATGCGGAGGAAGTAGCCCAGGAGCGTCTTTCTTACCTTACTTTTTCCGGGCTGGATCGTGATTGTACGGGTTCAGCAGCTGCGCTTTTTGCCACAGAGTTTATCCGTACCACGACCAACAACGACCTGTGGGGCGCGCAGTATGCAGCTGTACTTAAGAATATTTATGCGGTAGGTGCCGGTATAGCCCATGGCCTTGGCTATGGCGATAACTTTATCAGCGTATATATCACCAATTGTTACCGGGAGCTTTTCGGTTTTCTACAGGAACAGTTTAACCAGGTGCACCCACTTACTACACAGCCTGACTTTCACACCAGCGCCTATCTTGGCGATTTACTGGTTACCTGTTACTCTCCCCATAGCCGAAACCGGAGTTTTGGAAACCTGATCGGTAAAGGCTATTCGGTAAAGGCTGCAACTACTGAAATGAGTATGGTGGCCGAAGGCTATTATGCGGTAAAAGGCATGCAAAAAATAGCAGGTGACCTGAAGGTGAACATGCCGATCATGCAAAAAATTCATACCGTTTTATGGCAGCATCAGCTGCCAGCAGCTGCTTTTAAGCATTTGGAACCCTTGCTTTCGTGAGCGGCGCTTAATGGGTGGCACCAAACAGAAAACTGGCCAGCAAAATGGCCAGTACCACAGCAGCTATCCAGGTATAGCGTGTGTCGCGCTCTGCCCAAAACCCCAACAGGGTAATGATGACCCGGATAATGGGTGTAGCAATCAATACCATGATGCCCAGTTGCATAAGCGCCATGCTATCTGCGCTGGCCAGGCCAGCTGAGAAATGATCGAAATTAAGCAGGACCCGGGCATCAAAAACACTATAATCCACCTGGCTGCCGCTGTGTTCCTTGAGATAAAGCAGAAGGCCGGTAAGGGTGAGCATCATAGCCAGCGCTACGCCTATCCTGAGTACCCAGCCTACCAGCGTAGCAATTATTTTGTTTTCAGACTGTTGCATGAATAATGGCGCAAACTTACAAAAATAATAAAGGCTGTTACGATATTTGTTCCTATCATAACAGCCTTTAAGTACAAAAACGAGCTGTATTTTATTTAGCAGCCAGTTCTTGTATTTTTTCAAATAATACGAGCTCGCCACCGGCTTCATAACCGCTTTGCATGTGGGCTATTTTTCCTTCCTTATCCACAATTATGGTAAAGGGAACATTTTGAAAATTCAGAGAACGCTTCAGGTCAGAATTGGGATCCAGGTAGGTAGGGAAGTCCCAACCTTGTGATTTGGCAAATGCCTTTACCTGTGCGGTAGCACGGCTGTCATCCATAGACACGGTCATATAATTAAAATCAGTTTGCGCTTTCCAGTCGGACATATTTTCACGAATACTCTTTATTTCTTTCTTGCAGGGGATACACCAGGTAGCCCAAAAGCTAACCAGCGTTACTTTGCCTTTTTCGAAGGTTTGGTTAAATGGGATAGAAGCTCCTTTAAGGTCTTTCACCACAGTAGAAGGTAAATCTGCTTCCTGGGCAGTTGCCTGAAAGCTAAGCATGCCGGCAACGGCAAGTAGTGCAAATAATTTTTTCATTTTTTAAATTTAAGAACGCAAAAATAATCTAAGCTCACAAATATAAAGTTTACGTTTTAGTCTGTTTCGGTTTATTGCATTACTTAACACAACCTTTACGGGACCGGAGCCTATTCCTTGTATATTGTGCAGGAATATGCCAAATTATTAGCTAAAAAATCTACCTTAGCTTCGTTTTTCTGGTTGTTATCAATGATCATTAGAACAAGTGAAAATTTATTTGTTTAAAATAATGATGAAAAAACTTTTACTACTTTCTACGGTTTTAGTAGCAGGATCCTCTTTTCATGCCCTGGCACAAGGGGGCAATCTTAGCGGCGACATTATGCTGAACGGCAACTTCTTTCAGCGCGATACCAGTATCAAAGCTTCCGACAACCCGCTGTATGACAACTTACTGAGCGGTGGCGAAGGCTGGATGAGCCTTAGGTATACCCAGGCCGGCTTCAGCGGGTTTTTACGGCTCGATGTGTTTAATAATTCTAATCTTAAGGATCCGTTGGATGCCATGTCCGGTTTTGGCATAGGTGCCTGGAGCCTGAGCAAGGAATTTAAAGACCTGACAGTAACAGGCGGCTATATCTATGACCAGATTGGTAGCGGTATTTTGTTCCGCTCCTACGAGGACCGTGGCCTGCTGATAGATAATGCGCTGGCGGGTCTCCATTTGAAATACAGGATCAATGATAACCTTAGTGTTAAAGCATTTACAGGTCAGCAAAAACACGTATTTCAACGGTACGACCCCATTATCAAAGGGCTCAACTTTGACGGGTATTTTACCTTGAGTGAAAATGTATCCGTAACACCCGGTATCGGCCTGCTGAACCGCACACTCGATAAACAGAGTATGACCAGCATCGTCAATAACATCAATGCTCAGCCGGAGGAGGCTCGCTTTGTTCCGAAGTATAATATGTATGCCTTTACGGCTTACAACACTTTATCAGCAGGCGATTTTACCTGGTATATTGAAGGGGCCTATAAGACCCGCGAAGCGATCGCTGACTATAGCGGTAACCTGATCAATAAGGACGGTAATATTGTATTTTCTACGCTGAGTTATGCCCGTAAGGGTATGGCGGTAAACCTTACGGGTAAACGTACGGAAAATTTTGTGATGCGTACCTCTCCCAACGAATCCTTGCTGAACGGTATGGTAAACTGGCAACCCATAGTAGCCCAGATAAGGCCTCAGCGTCTGATTGCACGTTATAGCCCCGCTTCACAGGACCTTAGCGAGCTGGCCGTAAACGGGAATGTTTATCTGTCGCCCAATGATGCTTACGATTTCAACCTCAGCTACACACACATCAATACCCTTGAAGGGATGAAGCTGTACCGCGAAGCTTATGCGGAAGCCAATATACGAAGCGTGAAGAACACTTTGATTGATGTAGGTTTTCATTACATGGAGTACAATCAGGAGCATTACCAGTTTAAGCCCGGCGTGCCGCTGGTTATAGCCTATACGCCCTTTGCAGAAGTGACGTATATGTTTAATCAAAAAAATTCATTGCGGGTACAGGCGCAGTATATGCATACAGAGCAAGACTATGGTAGCTGGGCCTTCCTGGCGCTGGAGTACGCAATTGCACCTAAATGGTCTTTCGCCCTTTCGGATATGTACAATGTAAGCCCGGCGCACGAAGGCGAGGAGGCCCAACACTATTACAATATTTTCGTAGCCCGTACACAAGGTGCACACCGCATATCTCTGGCTTATGTAAAGCAAGTAGACGGGATCAACTGTACAGGTGGTGTTTGCCGGTACGAACCTGCCTTTAGCGGACTGAAGCTGGCGATTACTTCCAGCTTTTAGCTGCTGATGCCGGATAGCCGGCAGAAGAAACAGGACGCAGGTCGAGACAAGGCATACATCTTTTTGTATGCCTTGTCTTTTTATCTACTGGCCATAAAATGAACGCAGAATCGTAATTTTATACGATTATATGTAACTTTTTGACTTTTTTGAGGTCTAATTGATGTAAAATAGTAGCACAATGAAAAAGTTAGCTTTCCTCCTGCTCCTGCTGGGGAGTCTGGGTATTGCAGCGACAGCGCAAAAACCCAAAAGTACGATTCGCTTCAGGCTGAGCGATGGCACACCTTTATTGCTTACCATCAATGGCCGGGATTACCAAAAAACGGGTAGAAGTATTACTGTAAGCGATCTCCCCGGTAAGCGTCAATCGGTAATGGTATACCGTTTTCGCCCTTATGCCGATGGTCGGGGTGGTAAAGCCGAGCAGCTTTATGCAGGTACGATTAAACTGGAAAGGGGAAAGACCTACGAAGCCGTTGTGGATGTGGACCGACGTAAGTTGCGTTTAAAGCAGGTGGTGTCTATTGCCCCCGATGAGTTACCTTTTGACCCACGGAGAGACCAGACGATTAACAACCATACAGCCGCTCCTGCTGTTGCGGCTGAAGAGGCTGTAAGCCCGGAGCTGCAACAGTTAAAAGCAGCTATGGACAAGCAAACCGAAGATGGCAAAAAGCTTTATGAAGCCAAAAAGTACACCACTTCAAATAACTATAGTACGCGCGATGTTAAAATGATTGCTTCCTGGTTTTTCTTTGACGACACCCGCCTCGTGTTTGTCAAGCTGGCCTACCCCAAGGTGCAAGACCCGAAGGCCTATCAGGAGATAGCAGAGGCATTTACGATGGAGAAAAATAAACAGGAATTCAGCTCTTTTCTGAGTGGTAAATAAGACAATGGGTCTGATGAACTGCTTTTACTTTGTTTTGTTATTTAATAACAGGTAACGCGCGGTTTGGTACCAGGCTTCCGTTAGCTGGTAATAGCTTGTACGTAAGGAATCGCTAAGGTTTACAGGGTCATTTCCGGTCATGCTGTATACCTGTTCCCTTAACTGGCCCTCCATACCATAGCTAAAAAACAAATCCCCTTTTATCATACCTATCCTTCTTTTGTCGGGATTATAAATGAAGGCCGCTTGTACAGTTGTATCCTGCTGTATAAACGGATGCAGCAGGTCCCTGCCTAAAGTCGTATTGGTATAGCTAATTTTGCACAGACCCGCCACAGTAGGTAGCACATCTGCCTGGGACACACTAAAATCATATTCGGCCGGACTGAGAACGGCAGGCGCATAAAACAGCAAGGGCACATGCTGGCTGCTTAACTCGCCGGACCAGGCTTGCGGGAACATATCACCCACGTCGCCACCAATGCCATGATCGCCGACAAAAACAAAGACGGTGTGTTCAAAGTAATCCTCTTGCCGGGCAGCCGCCATAAATTTTCTGTAAGCATAATCGGTATAGCGAAAGGCATTATATTCTTCCTGCGACTCAAATCCAAACTGTTTCAGGCTGTCCTGTGTCGGGTTGAGGAGCGTAAATGCTTCGAGATCCTCTTCAGGTATGGTATAAGGTCGGTGGTTTCCTGCCGTTTGTATAATGGAAATGAAGGGCTTTTTTTGTTGTGCGAATACTTTATTGGCTTCCAGAAACAGGTTTTTATCACTGATGCCCCACACATCCACTTTTTTTGCCGTAAAATCATCCTGCTCGTATACCCGGAGCCCCTGGATGTTATTGGTGAGCATACCCCTTATATTGGCCCAACTCAGACTCCCGCCGATAAAGTAGAACTTTTCATACCCGGCAAAGTCATTCATAATGGTGTGTTGGTTGACGGCATTCGGGTTGCGGCTGGAAGTCTTGGCCAGGCCCACATCCGGTATGCCGGTCACTGTGGTCCATACGCCACGTGCGGTGCCATAGCTTGGCGTAAAGCACCTACTAAAAAAGACCCCCTCACGACACATTTCAGCAAAATAAGGTGTGGTATTAAGCGGATTGCCGTGCATGGAACTTTTGTAGGAGCTAAACGATTCGCAAAGGATAATCACCACGTTGAGCGGGGTGGCCAGTATTGTATCGGGTTTTACTGTTCGGGTATAATTAAGGGTTGTACTGTCCGGGTGGTCGATGCCGAGGTAGCGTGCCATTAAGGGATAGGCTTTTCTAACCTTCTCGATGTCGTATGTTGATTTCCTGAACCTAAGGGAGCTAAAGAAGGACTGAAAGGGGTTGAGTGCTACATTGGAGGCGTAGTCGTTTCCCAGCGAGAAGGCATCGCTCCAGCGTAGGGGATACTGGCCTATTCGGCCAAAGATCAGCAAGCCAAACAGCAGGAAGAAAGCTACTGAGCATATCGTTTTCGTTCTTCTTGTGGGCCCTCCTGTTTGTCTGTTGATGATCCTGTATAGCCTTTCGATGAGCCACATGATAACAACCATCGTTACCGTGAGTACAAGCACGATTTTTATTACCGGATAGGTTTCCCATATCATATTCAGGGAGGTTCCGGTATCGGCTACATAATTCAGTAGTCCGGCGTTAAGGCGTTCGTTCAGGTAAGCATAATTGGCAAAATCAACGGCATAAAAAATACCGGTGATGAGCAACAGGATACACCATAGACATTTGAAGAGCCGCTTGCCCTGCTTGCTGCCAAAAGGAGTCAGGGCAGGAAAGCAACCAAGTATAAGTAAAAGCAGGCAGGCAATGCTCACCATCCTGGCATCATACCGCAGCCCTAAAAAGAGCGATTGCGCATAGGGCATGGGCAGACTTCCTGAGGGTGGTGTAAACACGTTTAGAAATACCAGACGCAATACACTCATCAGCAACAGAACGAGAAAACCGGTGGCCAGCAGCCATTGAATATGTTTGGGCAGAAAGGATCTTTTCAACTGCTATTTGAATTAAATGTCAGGCAAAAATAATCTTTTGCCCGACACATTTGTAACTTTGCGCAGCTATGACAATACTTTCAGCCGGTAGTGGAGCTGGGCTGGCAGGCCTCCGCCTCAGGGAATGGGATACTGCAGCTTTTATAAAGGTGAATACGGTATGGACCGGTGATTGGGCTGATGTGCTGATGCCCCTATTGCGCGATCAGCGTACCTGGTATCCCTTGTATGCCCTGCTCCTGATTTATCTGGTATGGAAGTTCAGGTGGCAAGCCCTTCCCCTTCTTTTACTGGCGGGTGTTACCATAGTAATATCAGACCAGTTGAGCAGCAATTTTCTCAAAGAGTTCATCGGGAGGATAAGGCCCTGTCACGAACCCCGGTTGGCCGGCATCATGCAGCTTCGGGTGGGATATTGTCCTCAGAGCGGCAGCTTCACTTCTTCTCACGCCGTGAATCATTTTTCTTTGGCTGCACTGTTCTTCTTTACCATGAAGCCCTGGTTCAGACAGTGGCGCTATTTACTCTTTGTATGGGCCGCTGCCATTTGTTATGCACAGGTGTACGTGGGTGTGCATTATCCAGGCGATGTGCTGGCCGGCGGCATATTGGGTATACTTATCGGCGGCATGATCGCATGGTTGTTCAGGTGGTATTTTAATTTTGGTGCGCCAAAGAGAAAAGCCCGCGTAGGTTGATGGTTTCAGCGGAAGAACAGCGTTTATTTTTTCTGAAAGATCATAATCAATCGGGGAGAAGTTTCTTTTTGAAATGCATTTAGGTCGTAATCGCCGAAACAGGCGTTTAACTCCAGGCCGGCATGTCCGAACAGGATTTCGAAATCTGTCCGTTCAAAAGCCCTGACGCGTTCCTGGTAGTGGTGTTCCAGACCATCATCGTCTGTAAGGTTAATTTCTTTAAAAATATGTTCGGCTTCGATATAGCGGTTGATGTGGAAGCCTATACCACCCCGTATGATCGTTTCAGTGGGGACTAAAGTATTGCCGACTACCGTCTTATTCAGGTAGTCGAGTACCAGTATGCCTTTGCTTTTGAGGCCTGCGGCAAATGCATTTGCAGCCATGCGGTGATCACGGGCTTGTTCAAAATAGCCAAAGCTGGTGAAGAAGTTAAATGCGTAGTCAAAGTAATTGATATAGGTGGGGTAACGCATATCATGCACATAAAAACGAAGTCGCTCATTTTCTAATTCCTTGGCCACCTTAATGCGGTGTTCAGAAAGGTCTATGCCGGTAACTTCGTGGCCGTAGCCCGCAAGTTGGGCAGCAAAGCGCCCTTCGCCGCAGGCAATGTCCAGTAATCTGGAAGGTATAGGCGGTGCCAGGTAGCGCATCAGGTTATCTACAAATCTCCCGGCTTCGTCCATATCCCTATGGTCGTATAGTAAAGGGTAAAAGGGAGAGTCAAACCAGTTCTCAAACCATTCTTTCTTGTTCATCATGGATATAGTAGGCAGCAAATGTAACCAATGTTTATAAAAGGCCTGGGATTCACGGGTTTAAAATTAAATGGTAAATATCGTCTCCCACCCTGTGCGAAACAAAAATTGAATTAATTTCGCAGCGCAATCATCACTAAACTCATGGCTTTAATTAAATCAATATCAGGTATTCGCGGCACTATTGGCGGAGTAGCGGGAGAAGGACTCAGCCCTTTAGACATTGTAAAATTTACAGCTGCCTATGGCGCTATCATCCTGGAACAAAATAAAGGCAATAAGATCGTTATAGGCCGGGATGGCCGTATCTCCGGAGGCATGGTGCGCGACCTGGTGGTGGCTACCCTGCAAGGCATGGGTGCAGCTGTCATCGATCTTGGTTTAAGTACCACACCTACCGTTGAAATGGCGGTAACGATGGCCCATGCTGCGGGTGGCATTATTCTTACCGCCAGCCATAATCCGAAAGAGTGGAATGCGCTGAAATTGCTGAACCATGAAGGCGAGTTTATTAGCGCCGAGCTCGGGGCCGAAGTATTACGTCGGGCAGCGGAAGAAGATTTTTCCTTTGCCTTTATCAATGAGCTGGGTACCGTTACAGAAGATGACAGTTATATGCAGCAGCATATTGATGCCGTTTTAAATCATCCCCTTGTGGATGTAGCGGCTATAAAAGCAAAGAATTATAAAGTTGTGGTAGATGCCGTCAACTCCACCGGCGCCGTTTTTGTACCGGCTATGTTGCGTGCACTTGGTGTGGAGCAGATCAGCGTATTACATGCTGAAGTAAACGGCCATTTTGCCCATAATCCCGAACCGCTGCCCGAAAATCTGCGTGATCTTTGTGCGGAAGTAGCACGTAGTCATGCTGATCTGGGTATTGCTGTGGACCCGGATGTGGACCGCCTGTGTTTTGTATGCGAGGATGGCACGCCGTTCGGCGAAGAGTATACCCTGGTGGCCGTGGCTGATTATGTATTGAGTAAGAAGAAGGGAAACACGGTGTCTAACCTATCGTCTACCAGGGCGCTGCGCGATGTAACGGAAAAGCATGGCGGACAGTATTTTGGCAGTGCTGTAGGGGAAGTGAACGTGGTGAAGAAAATGAAAGAGGTTCAGGCGGTGATCGGAGGCGAGGGCAATGGCGGTATCATTGACCCCCAGTTACATTACGGTCGCGATGCACTGGTGGGCATCGCCTTGTTCCTGACCCACCTGGCTACCTCCGGTAAGGGTATAGGCGCGCTACGCAGCACTTATCCTGATTACCACATTTCTAAAAATAAGATAGCATTAGAAGCCTCGGTGAATGTGTCCGACATTTTTGAGAAGATAAAGGAGAAGTACAGTAAGCAGCCGGTCAATACCGAAGACGGGCTGAAAATTGAATTTGATACCGATTGGGTACACCTGCGTACTTCCAATACTGAACCCATTATTCGTATCTATGCAGAAAGCAACTCGGAAGTGACTGCCGATAATATTGCGCGACGGATTATGGCTGATATTCATGAAGTCCTGACCACTTAACACCTTGGTTTACGCCCCATTTTGTTTACTCACCAATTTTTGAAATAATCGTCACTATGAAAGTAGCTTTAGTAGGCGCCACCGGACTGGTGGGCAGTACCATGATGCGTATTCTTGAAGAAAGAGATTTCCCTGTAACGGAATTCATACCCGTAGCTTCCGCACGGTCTAAGGGTAAGTTGGTGTCGTTTAAGGGAAAGGAGTACCCCGTGGTGACTCCGGCCGAAGCGGTACAGCTTGGGCCACAAATTGCGCTTTTTTCGGCAGGCGGCGCCACTTCCCTGGAATGGGCCGAGCCATTTGCCGCTGTAGGTTGCTATGTCATTGACAACTCCTCTGCCTGGCGCATGCATCCGGACAAAAAGCTGGTGGTGCCGGAAGTTAATGGCGCTGTGCTCCGGCCCGAAGACCGGGTCATTGCCAATCCCAATTGCTCTACCATACAAATGGTAGTGGTACTGAAACCCCTGCATGATCGGTATACCATAAAGCGCGTGGTGGTCAGTACCTACCAAAGTGTAACCGGTAGCGGACAAAAGGGCGTGGACCAGCTGTTGCATGAGCGCCAGGGAGCAGCAGTAGAGCGCTTGTACCCACATGTGATCGATATGAATGTATTGCCGCATATTGATGTGTTTCAGGAGAACGGCTATACCAAAGAGGAAATGAAAATGATGCTGGAAACCCAAAAGATTATGGGCAGCGAGGATATCCGCGTATCTGCCACCACCGTACGCGTGCCGGTAATGGGGGGGCATAGCGAGAGTGTGAATATGGAATTCGAGCAGGACTTTGACCTCGATGAGGTACGTGCCCTGTTAGGCAGCGCTGCCGGTATCGTAGTTCAGGATGACCCGGCAAACAATGTATATCCCATGCCGGTTGCTGCATGCGGTAGGGACGAGGTGTTTGTGGGCCGGCTGCGGAGAGATTTATCCCGCGATAAGGCGCTCAA
>JBEBUO010000056.1:0-12618 GCA_040393285.1 Taibaiella helva
GCAAAGGCGGCCGTCGGTTTTGGCAGTATAATTACCGATATGCTGGTGCTGTCCGTTTTATTACACGAAAGCGGATTGCTTGCCACGAGCCTTATCGTATACGTGCCCGGCTCCGCATACAGGTGGCTTTCGT
Organism: Taibaiella helva; assembly: GCA_040393285.1. Taxonomy (GTDB): domain Bacteria; phylum Bacteroidota; class Bacteroidia; order Chitinophagales; family Chitinophagaceae; genus Taibaiella; species Taibaiella helvus_C. The sequence goes on from JBEBUO010000056.1 coordinate 134, forward strand.
TCGCATTGGTGCCGGATGTGCCATCGCCGAAATCCCAATGATAGCTACTGGCATTCGTGCTCGTATTTTGAAACGTAATGGTATCACCTTCACAGAACGGGCCGGCAGGTAATAGCCCTGCCGCTACATTCAGCTGTTGAATGTTGATGGTTTTCATTATCGTATCCGGCGAGTTGCACGCCAGCGGATCGGTCATGATCAGGAGCACATCATAAATGCCGGGCTCATAAAGATGTTCAGGAGGTTGCTGACCTGTGTAAGTTGCGCCGTCGCCAAAGAACCATTGAAACTGGGCATCGTTAAGGGTATGGCCGGGCATGGCTGTGGAGGTATTGGAGAAGGTAACCCGGGGTTGGGTACAGGTATCGGCCAGTATGTAGTCAAAGTCGGCATCAATCACGGCATCACTCACCTCAATAGAAAGGAAAACGGTGTCATGCGTTTTGCAGGCATTGGGATTAACCGCCACGAGGCGCACTGTATAGCTGCCCGGTTCCGTGAAGGTATGCGTAGGTTCAGCAGCGCTGCTGTTGGGTGTGCCATCGCCGAAATCCCAGGTAAACGACGTCGCATTGGTAGAGTTATTGGTAAACTGAACGGTAAAAGGGGCACAGCCCGTGGTATCGGGTTCAGCTGTAGCCACGGCATTAACGCTACCCAGGTTAAAGGCAATTTTTACTGCCCCCAAATTACAATTGCTGCTGCCCTTTACTGTGGCGTAAGCACCAGGCGTGGCCGGGAAGGCTGAGCCGCCGGCACAGCTGGCGCAAATGGCCTGGTAAACCACCCCTTCGGGATCGAAGCGGCTGGTACCGCCGTCTACGTGCTCTGACTTGCCCGGCGAGCCAAAGAACGAACCGAATAAGAGAGAAAGGGCATTTTTACTGAAAACGATGAAGTAAAAATCGTTTCCATCAGTCGTGGACTGAAAAGCATCAGCGGTAATAGGTAGCCCGGAGGTACTTGACCCAGGTGATATGCTACCTGCACCCCAGCCGGATATATATACGTTTTGACAGGTATCGACCAGAAATGCCACGGGCGAAATGTTGGGCGCCGTATTGCTGCCACTACCGAACACGGTCGAGTAAATATTGGTGCTTAATAAGCTGTCCAGTTTTATAAGAAACTGAGGTGATCCCGGGTTACTATATACGTTGGGTGTTACGGGAAACGGGCCGGTTGTTTGCCCCATGGCATAAATACCATTCTCCAGATCACATTGCAGGCCAAAAACCTGATCGTAGGCCGAGGTCCCTATAAAGGTGGCACCAAGTAAAGGATAATTACCACTATTGCCAAAGCGGCAAATGTAACCATCCGCCATGTTACCCTGGTACGTGCTTTGCCAGCCACTGCTTACTGCTGCCGGATGAAAGTCGCTACTGGCAGTTCCACCGCCAACATAGACATGGGTCTGGGCTGTATCCAGTGCAAGTACATAGGCGGCATCTGCTGCACTTCCGCCTATATAGGTGGCATAAATGAGGTTACTGAGGTTGGCATTCAATTTGAAAAATACCCCATCCTGCAGGCCTCCTAAAGTGCTTTTAGCAGCATTAGTTGTGATGGGAAAATTAGTAGACTGGCTGCTGGCCACCATATAGATATTACCGGCCTTGTCTACAATCACCTCTGAGCGGGAGGCATCCCCATAATTGTATTTTAGCGTAGTTTGGTCAGGATAAAAGCCTGAAGTGATATTGATACCATCGTTGCCGCTTCCCCCCATAAAAGTAGATCCGATAAGCGAGGTACCTGTAGCATTAAATTTACTGAGTACGATATCAAAGTTCCCGTTATAACTGCCGTCAAAAGCATTGGTGGTTACCGGGTAGTTTGCCGACATGCTTTTGCCGGCTAGCACCAGCTCATTAGCACTGTTCACCACCAGGCTGTGGGGCAAGTCATCACCCGAACCGCCTATGTAAGTAGAGTAGATCAGGTCTGTTCCCGCTGCATTGAACTTGGAAATAGACATATCAGATGGCATTGTGCTTCCTGCGGTACCGCCGGCAAATGTATCCTGAAAAGCACCCAGTGTTACGGGGTAGCCCTGGGCATTTACGATGCCACCTGCATACAAGTTGCCCTCCTGGTCATAAGTGGCCGTAAAGCCCCAGTTATCTGAAATAGATCCGGTAAGTGTGGCAAACACAATCACAGGATCTATGGTGAGGATCTGGTCTTCGTTGTAACCATCAGGAAAATGAAAACTCAGTACCTGATTTTTTAATTGATACTTGCACTTCACCTCCGTGAGCACGCCATCAATATACTGAAAAGCGTAAGGAGCCATTTCTGTGATGGTACCTACAGAAGTCTGTAAATAAAGATTACCATTTTTTAGGTATACCTTGTCGGTACCTTCAAAAGCAAGCTGAATAGCTGTTACATCTGCCTTGGGATGTACAATAAAATCGTATTTTAAGTGACCTTTTTCCGAACTCAGATGGAGGTCTATTCCAGGATATAATTCCTGATAATCAATATTCCCATATACAGGTACGGCACCTTTCCAGCGGTCCGGATTATTGCCCAAAAAATAATTGTGGTAGTAAGCCTGCTTTTTTCCGCCTGCCGTCAGGGCCGATTCGTTGCCCTGCAACCACCGCATGCGGTAGGCATGGTAACGGAGTACAGGAGGTACACGGATTTCGCCCTCTTTATATTGGTGGACCTTTTCCGGGTTTTCGCTATCGCCCACTACGTACGTAATTCCGCTACTTTCGAGGTAAATATCCGCGCTTCCGCTAATGCCTTTGTATAGAAAAGGTGCTTCCCATTGTCCTTCATTAGGCACAAACACCAAGGGGAGGTCATTTGTTGGATGCGCATGCGCACCTAACGCCGCCCCTACAAGCAACAGAAGAAACAAATGAAGTAGCCCTCTTTTCATGAATGCGCCTATTTATAGTAAAATCCTTTAGGTCCCTGACGTCAGGAAAAAAAATACGATCGATCTTTTATATAAAGACCCTGTTTACCGCTCAGAGGTAAGGGGCCGGTTTTCTATTGGTTATATATATCGATTCTGGCGGGCTGTTTTTATGGCATCTGCCCGGGAATGCACGTCCAGTTTGGCATAGATATTTTTAAGATGTGATTTTACTGTCTCCAGGTCAATAAACATTTCAGAGGCGATGCGGCCACGCGTCTTGCCATTGGCAATCTGTTCCAGGATTTCTGTTTCACGTCGCGTAAGCGGTGATTCCTGGTTGCGCTGAAAAGAATGCACCACCATACGTGCGATATGGGCACTCATGGGTCCACCGCCTTCCATCACTTCTTGCAAGGCAGCAATGATCTTGTCAGGCGGCGTATTTTTGGTCAGGTAGCCGGTGGCGCCACGACTTAATGCATCAAAAACGGTTTGCTGATGTTCGTATACGGTTAGGATAATTACATGTACATCGTCCACCAACGCTTTTATCTTAGGCAAAGCATCCAGGCCGCTTATGCCCGGAAGTTCTACATCCAATAAAACAATATGTGGATCGTCTGCTTTTATTGTTTTCAATGCCAGTTCTGCCGAGCCGTAGGCATTTATCACCTGATACTCTTCGGTATGGTCGATCAGGTAGGCCAGTGACTCCCTTATGGTGGTGTCATCTTCTATCAATACGACTTTAATTTTTTGTGTATCAGAAGTTGGCATATCGGTTTATTGAGGTGAATGAAGGGTTATTCGATAGTAGCAATGCATTTTAATTCGATGGCAATAGGTGTGGGCAAGGCGTCTATGGCTACCGTGGTCCGGCACGGTTGGTTATCTTTAAAATATTCCGCGTAGATTTTATTATAGGTAGCAAAATCCCGCTTCATATGCACCAGGAATACGGTTACATCAACCAGTTGGCTCCAGCTGCTGCCACTTTCTTCAAGTACAATGCGCACATTATCAAAAACACTTCGGCATTGGGCCTCAAAGTCGAAGTCCAGGAAATTACCATTCTTATCGAGCGTTAATCCGGGGATTTCATTGCTTACCGTACGCGGACCAATTCCGGAGAGGAACAGTAAATTACCTACACGCCGGGCATGAGGATAAAGGCCTACCGGCTGAGGTGCTTTGTCGGTGGATATTTTCTCTGACATATAAGACAAAGATAAAGATAATTGATCGGAATAGCTATCCCGCATGACCAGGTAAGACGGATTTTTTAGCTGTGCTATCCATGCATGAAGATTATCGGAATTTATTCCGATAAATAATGTTGTTCGGCGCAAAACCTGTAAGCAGGGGGCAGATCCAAGCTGCAAAACTGCAAAATCTATCTTAAGTCCAGTAAGAGCAGGGTTTCATGTAAAAAAACGGCAAGCTACCAGCCTGCCGTTTTTCGTTTATCTTTTGCTTCCTTCCCTACTGGAGGCGTTTATGCCAGCTTACGTTTTACTTCAATTTCCTCATAACCTTCAAGGATATCGCCAACCTGAATGTCGTTATAGTTCTTGATGCTTAATCCACATTCATAACCGGCACTTACCTCTTTTACATCATCTTTAAAGCGTTTTAACGAAGCCAGTTCGCCGGTATGTACCACAATACCGTCGCGGATGATATGGATTAGTGTATTGCGGGTAAACTTACCGTCCAATACATAGCAACCGGCAATGGTACCTACGCCGCTGATTTTATAGGTTTCGCGGATCTCAATATTACCCACCACTTTTTTCTCCAGTGTTGGCTCCAGCATACCTTCCATGGCGCTCTTGATCTCGGCAATGGCATCGTAGATGATAGAGTAGTAGCGGATCTCGATGTTTTCATTTTCAGCAAGCTTGGCTGCTTGTGGCGAAGGACGCACCTGGAATCCGAGCATAATTGCATCCGAAGCGCTGGCCAGCATCACATCGCTTTCTGTAATCTGACCTACTCCTTTCAACACCACATTCACCACTACCTCTTCGGTAGACAGCTTTTGCAGCGAATCGCTCAGGGCCTCGGCAGATCCGTCAAAATCTGCCTTAATGATCACATTCAACTCTTTAAAGTTGCCTAATGCCAGGCGGCGACCGATTTCATCAAGGGTGATGTGTTTACGGCTACGCAGTCCCTGCTCGCGCATGATCTGTGCCCGATGGTTGGCAATGTTCTTAGCTTCACTTTCATCGGTATATACCTTAAATTTTTCACCAGCCTGAGGGGCGCCGTTAAGGCCCAGCACCTGCACCGGAGTGGAGGGGCCGGCAGTGGTAATTTTGTTACCCCGCTCGTTGAACATGGCTTTTACTTTACCGAAATACTGACCGGAAACGATCATATCACCGGCATTGAGGGTCCCTGTTTGCACCAGGATGGTAGACACATATCCGCGTCCTTTATCCAGTGAGGCCTCAATGGTAGAACCCGTGGCTTCTCTTTTGGGATTGGCCTTAAGTTCCAGCAGTTCTGCTTCCAGCAGTATTTTTTCCAGCAGATCGTCAATATGCAGACCTTTTTTAGCTGATATTTCCTGGCTTTGGTATTTTCCACCCCAATCTTCTACCAGAATGTTCATAGCGGAGAGCTGTTCTTTGATCTTATCCGGATTAGCTCCCTCTTTATCTATCTTGTTGATGGCAAAGATCATAGGCAATCCTGCGGCCTGGGCATGCGAGATGGCTTCCTTCGTTTGCGGCATGATGGCATCATCTGCCGCTACTACGATCACCGCAATATCCGCTACCTTGGCACCACGTGCACGCATCGCCGTAAAGGCTTCGTGACCCGGTGTATCCAGGAAGGCAACTTCCTTGCCCGAGCTGGTAGTTACTTTGTAAGCACCAATGTGCTGGGTAATGCCACCTGCCTCCCCGGCTACCACAGTAGCACTCCGGATATAATCCAGCAAGGAGGTTTTACCATGATCCACGTGACCCATAATGGTGACCACCGGAGCACGGGGTACAAGGTCAGCTTCGTTGTCGATGATTTCTTCTTCTTCTTCCAGTCCGTCGTCCAGGCTGATGAATTCCACCTCGCGGTCAAACTCGCTGGCTACCAATTCAATAACCTCAGCATCCAGTCGTTGGTTGATCGATACCATAATACCGAGGCTCATACATTTACTGATGATGTCGGTAAAGCTCACATCGAGCAAGTTGGCCAATTCGGATACAGAAATGAATTCGGTAAGCTGAATTACGCTGCCATCATTGGCCTGTTCGGCATTGGCACGTTTTTCGGCCATCTCTTCCCGCTTGTTACGGCGGTATTTAGCTTTCAGATTTTTGTTCCGGGCACCACCACCAGCCAGTTTGGCCTGGGTTTCCCTGATTTTATCCTGAATTTCCTTAGCATCAATTTCCTGCGGTGTGGCATTAGGATTATGGCGTCCTGTGGTTCGGCGATCGCCGGGGCGATTCATACCCGGACGGTTATACTCTTTCCGGGGTGCCGTGTTTACGCTCTTTGCGTCTTTTGCTTCAGGTTTTTTATCTACGGGTATGCGTTTGCGCTTCCGTTTTTCTTTCCGTTCCTGCTTACCGCCTACCGTATCTACCGGAAGTTCTATTTTGCCTAAGATCTTAGGTCCTTCCAGCTTCGGCGCTTTCATTTCTATATGTTCGCGCGTTACTTCTTCAGGTGCCGCAGGCGGCGGTGTCGGAGCGACAGTATCTTTCTGTTTGGCCGGCGTTTCTTCAGGTACAGGAGTGGTAGGGGCTGCGGGAGCAGCCACGGTTTTCTCCTTACTTACAGGAGTCGGCTTTTTGGGTTCTTCCTTCTTTTTGACCGTACCTTTTTTGGGACGTGTGCTCATGTTGAGCTCTTCCAGGTTGATTTTTCCCAATACTTTCGGGCCACCGGTCTCGCGGGGTGCCTCTTCGGCAGGCGCGTCCGGTACTACAGCTTGTTCGGGGGCTGTTTCCTCTTCTGTAGGTTTGGTCTCCGGTTCTTCTACCTCGGGTTCGGGTACAGTAGGTTTGGGCAGCTCCGGCTCCGGCGTACTTACCGGAGCAGGCTCTTCAGGTTCCGGCTGGATGGCCGGAATTTCAGGTTCTTCTGTAGGTGTAGGTTTGGGTTTAGCGGCTTCGGCAGCTTCTGCACTTTCCTTTTTCTCCTTCTTGTCTTTGGCAGTAATATCCAGTTGTTCCTGTGTTTTATTCAGGCTTTCTATCATGGCTCCTTTAGGCAGGGCAATAGAATCACTTTTACGCTTTACCGCTTTATCTTGGGCAAATTCGTCTTGCAGTGACGCATACATCTCCTCCGTAAGTTTCGTGTTCGGCTTGTTGGCTTCTATCTCAAAGCCTTTGCCTTTCAGAAACTCAACAAGTGTTTCCTTCCCGATGTTGAACTCTTTGGCGGCTGCCAGTAATCGTGGTGTATTTTTTCCTATGGACATTCTATTTCTTGCTTCAACCTGTGAGCTATTTCTTACAATGCGCCCTCCGGCATTTTTATTTTTAATAGCCCATCCAGTGTGCGGTTGAAAACAAAGGAGGGCTTATCTATTTATAAACCAGCAAAGGTAGGTATTTTCACTACTGTTGCATCGGTGGTTTTTGCTTTTATATAAAGAAGAATTATGCTTCATTTCCATCTTCTTCAAATTCTGCTTCCAGAATACGGCGTACATCCCGCACGGTTTCTTCTTCCAGGTCGGTACGGCGTACCAGTTCTTCTACCGACAGGTCCAATACGCTTAATGCCGTATCGCAACCTACCTTTTTGAATTCACTGATTACCCATTCTTCGATCTCATCGCTGAATTCTTCCAGGTCAATATCGTAATCGGCAGATTCCTTAATGTCCCTGAATACGTCAATGCTGTATCCGGTAAGGCTTTGGGCCAGTTTAATATTGACACCTTTTTTACCAATAGCGAGCGATACCTGATCAGAATCCATGTACACATCCACGTGGCTCGTTTCCGGATTTACATCCAGGCGGTTTACCTTGGCGGGGGTAAGGGTACGTTGAATCAGGAGTTGGGTGTTATTGGTGAAATTGATAATATCGATGTTTTCATTGTGTAATTCACGTACAATACCGTGAATACGGCTGCCTTTCATTCCTACACAGGCGCCCACGGGATCAATCCGGTCATCGTAACTTTCCACGGCTACTTTGGCACGCTCTCCGGGTTCGCGCACAATTTTGCGCACCACAATAAGACCATCGGCAATTTCAGGTACTTCAATTTCCAGCAATTTTTCGAGGAAAGAAGGGTGCGTGCGACTCAGGATAATAGCCGGGGTATTGTTACGCATTTCCACTTTTTTCACTACCGCGCGTATGGGTTCACCTTTCTTGAAGAAATCGCCAGGTATTTGTTCCGACTTGGGCAACAGCAGTTCATTGCCGTCATCGTCCAACAGCATGAGTTCTTTACGCCATATCTGATAGACCTCACCGGTGATGATTTCCCCTACCCGGTCAGCATACTTTTGCAACAGGCTGTTCTTTTTAAGGTCGCTGATGCGCGCCGCCAGTGTCTGTTTAGCGGCTAAAATAGCCCGGCGGCCGAAATCCAGCACATCTACTTCTTCATATAGTTCTTCACCTACATCATAGTCGGGTTCTACTTTGATGGCATCCGAATACTGCACCTGGGTCAGGTCATCCTCCACCATGCCATCTTCTACGATTTCACGGCGACGGAATATTTCCAGGTCACCCGTCTGGTCGTTTACAATGACGTCAAAGTTGTCATCAGAACCGTATTTTTTACGGATCAAAGTCTTGAATACATCTTCCAGTACCTTCATCAGGGTGGGACGGTCAATGTTTTCTGCTTCTTTAAAGTCCTGGAAGGACTCTATCAGATTGATACTTGCCATTTGCTTAAAACTGGTTATATAAGAGAAAAGAACTGCCTTATGCAGGCCTGTCCGTTTCTTTTTTTGGAATTAAAAACTTATTTGTACTGTGGTGCTCTTGATCTGCTCAAAAGGTATTTCCGTCATTTGCTTTTCTTTCTTTTTGCCCAGGGTTTCTTCCAGCACAACTGTCGCCTCTGAAGCTTGCATTAAAATACCGGTGTGTACACTTTCATCCGCTGTGATAACTGATACCCTTCGTCCGATATTCTTTGTATATTGTCTTAAGAACTTCAATGGGGCATCAAGACCTGCGCTGCTGACCTCAAGTGAAAAATCCCCGTCGGGATACAGGGCTTCCTCTTCAAGTTGCTTGTAGAGCGCCCGGTTTAGCTTGGTTACCGCGTCGATGGTGACGCCTTCATCCCCGTCTAAAAAGATCTTTATGTTATTGGTAGGTTTAATATAAGCATCTACTAAGAAGAGGCTGGAGCCTGTTACCAGGCTATTGACCATTTCTGTGATTTTATCCAGCTTGTTATCCATTTAATTCCTAAAAACAATTGATAAGCCCTGAGGCTTAAAAACGAATAAGGGGGGCTTTGATAGCCCCCTCTTTTTCCTAATTCGCTGCAAAGATAAGTATTTTTTTTATTCAACAAAACAAATTGATCAGGGCAATACTATCATTTCGTTAAATTAATGCTGAATAAGGCTTTTATTACCGTTTGCCGTTCAAAAATGCATATAAAGCGTCTTTGCTGGATGAAAATCGGAATACCTTGCTCAACCGGTAGTAATTTTGTTTGTCTACGCAGGAGGCATAAGCATCTTTTAAAAAGTTTAGCCTGCCCGATTCAAAACTATAGGTAGCGGCCAGGCTGCTGATTTGTGTGGTACTGAAATGAAACTGGCTGGCCAGGTAACGCCCCAGATGTTCCCGGTCGCTATCAAATCTCGAATGTTGCATTTGTTGCAGTATTTGATTAAACTGGCGATCTGTCATGGACGCCGTACGTCGCTGTGGCAGCTCGTATCGGTTATCGTCCCGTGGACCATAATAGGTGCCAGTACCGTTATTTTTAGTAGTAGTTCGTGCCTGGTATTGCGCCTGACCAGCGAAGGCAAAGGTCATGGCAAAAGCGAGTGAAAACCAAAACTTGTTCATGATAGCTGTATTTTAAAGGCCAGATAATACAGCTTGGACAGCCCGGATGGCAATAAGTTTATTATACTGCTTTTTTGAGCTACTTCCTCCGATCTCATGCGGATAAGTCCGGATAGGTACGCATTATGCAAAACAAAAGCTGCCCTGATCCAGGACAGCTTTTGTTCGTATAAGGACGATGGTATTATTTGACAATCATTATTTTCTTGGTGGTCGTCGCATTGCCGGTGTTGAATTTAACCAGGTACATACCTGCTGACAATGTTGCTGTTTGAATCGCATATTGACCTTGTTTTGCATTTTTGATCAGGTATTTATTTACGGACCTACCGTTTACATCCATAAGTTCTACTTGCAGGTCACTTTCCTGCTCCAGGTTGAACTGGATATTTACCGTACCATCGGTTACCGGGTTGGGGTAAATAGAAACGGCATCATCGATATTAAGTGTCATTTCCACTACGGGGTTACCTTGGGTACAAGTCGAATTGGTTGGCCCTAACTGCATGGCTCCGCTGTTGTTGGGATCAAGCCAGGGCTTGAGTTTTTTACTGTCTTCGTTACCATCAGTGGTATATTCCCACACGCGTGACAGTTTGCTGTACGCCACTAAATCCATGGCATAAACTTCATTACCCGCAGCGTTCAACTTGCAGTTGGCAGGAGGTGTGGTGTTTTCGCCTGCTATGGACGCAATACCGATAAGATGACCGCTATTGGTGAATAAACCGCTGCCGGAGCTTCCTGTAGATACATATCCCTCCTGAGTAATAGTGGCCCAATGGGAACCAGGAGCGCCCAATGCTTCTGATTGTATGAACTGATAGGTAGAAAGCTTCTTATTATCTCCGTCAGGATGGTGAAAGCCAATGAACTTAGCCGGAGGTGTGGCAGAGGTCGGAATATTAGGATTCCGATCCCAGCCGGAGAGCATTACGTCCCAGGCTTCCGGAATTTCGTTTTGTAATTCCAGCAACAGGAAGTCACCATCTATCTGTTCGATGTCTTCCGGACAAAAGGAACGGGCTACAAAAGTGGCACCGGTTAAGGTGTTGGAGGTGGGCGCGGGGCCTCCCTGGCAGGCGCTGTGCTCGAAGTTAAAACGGAACAAGCTCTGTGCAAACTGTGTATTGGCCGTTCCGGATCCACCATCGCAGTGGGAAGCAAACAGCACATATCTTTTACAGTCCTGAGGGTTATTTGCTGTCGTATTCACCATGGTACCGGTACATGCACCTACGCCTTGGTTACCGATAGGTGATAATACTTGCAGGGTGGATTTGCGTTGCACGTCGAATCCGGTACCCTGCGGGCAGATACTATTGATCATGCAGGTAGAGGAAGAACCGTTTAACTGATCGTCGATCGCATCAATCAGTTGCAAGCTATCTGAAACAAAAGCTTTCAGATTTTCGATAGCGCGGTGATAAACTGCCGCCCTGTTGATCGAGAATAAAATGTCCTTATCGGGCACCCCAGCAGGAATAAACAATTCCATACTCACCTGTTCACCTTGTACGGGCTCAATGGCGAAAGACAGTTCCTCGTTATTGTTTTGCTCGGTATAGGCACCTAATATTTGCTTTTTATTGCTGTTCATCAGGTAAAATGCTACCCCTTCAGGCAGTTTAAACTGGTCAAAATACAAACCGATTGCGGGTGCGCCGCTTATAGCCACATCCGATTTCCATATTCTGTCGCCATTATTCAGCAGGGTAAAGCTACCGCTTCCGGGATAGCTGATGCTGGCTTCGGTAAACAGGGCAACCATATATGGGGTAGAAAAATTGGTGTTACTTTTTTCTTTTTCCAGGTAACCTGCCCAATCCGGGCTGTTCAGGGTATTAATCTTAGGGGCATTTTGATTGGCCTGTGCTGTCTGCCTTAAGCTGGGTGGTAAGCCACCTTCTGAAACCTGCGCATCGGAAATAAAGGAATGAAGCAGCAGTGCCAGAACAATAAATGTCTTTTTCATGCTTTAAATTTGTTTTAAAATTGAAATGAATCGGGTGTAAAGTAAAGCCAACACCTACAAAGCAAGATCAAGTAAATGGTTAAAAAATGTTAGCCTGAAACCCAATTAATGCAAAGAAGGCGAACTATTCCATATCAATATACAGAGTACAAGTGCATTATGTATGATAGATGCGGTCTGCGCCTTTGCGCTCTCATAGCAGGACAGCCTCTATCTTTTTAAATAATTGTATCTTTGCTTTAGATAATAAAACGCTATGAAGATGTCGGAGCAACAACTAGAGCAGCAGTTTCAGCAAAAGATTGATAATGAATTGCGCATTGAGCCCAAAGACTGGATGCCGGAGAAATACCGGCAAACCTTGATAAGGCAGATTTCGCAACATGCACATAGTGAGATTGTAGGGATGTTGCCGGAAGGGAACTGGATTACCCGGGCACCTTCCTTAAGAAGGAAAGCCGTATTGCTGGCCAAAGTACAGGATGAGGCTGGCCATGGTTTGTATCTGTACAGCGCGGCCGAGACACTGGGTATTAGTCGCGATCAGATGCTGGACCAGTTACATGACGGAACCGCAAAATATTCTTCCATATTCAA
>JBEBUO010000057.1:0-12464 GCA_040393285.1 Taibaiella helva
CCCCATTTGGGTACTTGTGGGTGGTTCAGGTAATTGAGCCGGCCCACATAATCGATCCGGAAAAGGTTAAAAATATTTTCCAATCCGATATTATACTCTATATACGGGTCCCGCCCGATAGGGAAAGTAGTCGGGTGCTGCTGTTCGTTCCTGGGCCAGTCGAATAAGCGGGGATCATCGCCCGGATGGTTTGCTGCCGACAGGCCCCCGTAAAAGACTTTAAGCCCGAACACTTCCCTCAGGTCGAGTGTTTTTACCAAAGGGATTTTATTGAGCAGGAATCCGTGCATATGGTAGTCCACTCTTGCCTCTACATATTTATCACTGACAAATTCGATGAAATTCATCAGGTTGTAAGAGGTCAGGTAATACCCGTAGTTTTGATTGGCGCGCGGGATAAACAATAAGGGATAAGGTACCTGTCCCCACATGCGACCTGCGCCCACTGCTATGTCGGCATGCCCCAGTTGGGACAGGATGAGCCGTTTCTCGACCATCATCCGGAGTTTGTGGTAGCCATAGTTGCTCCCCATCCAACCATCAATGCCGGCCACGTAGGCCAGGGAGATTGTCGGGAAGGTATTCGGTATGGACTTACGTCCGTGTTTCTTATCCAGTAGCCGCTCATGATGTGCCCAACGTAAGTTGATAGCGGCCTCTGTGGTGGTGATCGACTTTACCTCCGGGCTGCCGTTTCTGTTGGAAGGTATAAACTCCAGGCCGCCGGCGGCAGTCTGCTCGCTGCGTTCCAGCGCCAGTTCGAGCCTGATGTTTTCTTTGGCTTCCACCACGTATTCCAGGCGCCAGACATCGGCGTACAAGTACTTGTTGTTACGACCCCGTTTAAAGGACAACAACAGGTTTTCCTCCTCCCTGAATTGAAAATCAAGTCCGGGAATACGCGAATCATAAGTATGGGAGAGCTGTAATGAATGCTGGGGAAAGTCGTAAATGCTGCGGCCATTGAGGGCATAGGCCAGGGCTCCGTAATGTTTCCATTGATGATCGCCGAAGCCATAACTTAGGTTACCCGCCAGGTATACCCGTTCGTTAAACTGGGCGGTCGTTCTGCCAGCCAGTCTTATCTTGGTTCCCTCTACTTCGTTTCGGGTATAAAAAGTACCGTAACTACCCAGCTCTACGGGCCCCAGATTAAGGTAGCCGCCCATGATGAAAGAGCCAAGCGTCATAAGACGGTTGAAGGAAGGCATACGATTAAGGCTGTCGTAGTTTTGGTAAACATGTGCTTCGGCCTCGCTTAAGGCCACGGGCCGGTGCTGCTCCCAATAGGCAGCCGTGTTTTGACTATCGGCCAGAGCGGTGGCGGGCGTAGTAAATACCGAATCCGCAATAGCTGTTGTATAATCGGTATGGCTGAATATCCGCGTATGCTGCGCCAGAATGCTGTTGGGCAGGTAGTCTACCCCGAAATCGATCTGGAGCTTTACCTCCCTGGGTATAAACCTGCCGTCCGGTTCCTGTGTGTAGGTAAAATCTGCCTGTAAACTGTTTAGCCAGTTGACATTGGCATAACGGCTGAGCTGCAATACCGCATGGGTTACGGCATAGTTTTGTTCCAAGCCTACCTCTAAGGATCCGTAAAAAAGCAAGTCCTCATTATTACGGGGCTCAAAATTTAACTGCACATAAGGCTGGTTGTTGCGGTATACGGTATCCTTAATATAATACCTGTAAAAAAGCGGGGCACCATTCGCCACCGGGCTCAGGAAGGCATTGGTAAGCAGATAAATGTCATTATCATACAAGTCAATATCCTCAATGATGTATTTAAATATGGTACTGGTACTTTCATTATTGACCAGCCGATCGTCAAACGTCACTTTTTTATTGGCCTGGTGCACCACCTTTTGCCTGGAAGGGCTGGCCTGGTAATACTTCTTATAGACGTCTTCTTCGAGATAGGCGGGCCATAATTTTTTTCCGGGTTGGCTCAGCGTATCCATATGGGCAAACATAAACTGGTATTGCTTCAACAAAGGATTACTGGTCAGCGCACTTCCGGGGTTCACCACAGAAAGAGAAAGCCGGGAGTATTCCTGAAACTGTATATGATCAGCACTATGACGGATCATATTTTCCTGCTTGTGTGCTATTACCTGACGGATAAGTTCGACTGCCGGGTTATTCTTATTTCTGTATTTCTTCTTTACAGGTTTTATCTCCACTTCCTGTAGCTGAAACTGATCGTTCTCCAAAAAGATGCGCTTATGCATATTGCCCTCGAACGGAATGAGCTGGCGGGCATAACCCAGGCTGTACACCACCAGTACACCCTTGCCGGCGGATGTATGCAGGGAGAATTTCCCCTTTTCATCGCTGATCGTTCCTACATCCGTTCCCTGGATGCTGATACTCACGGAAGACAAGAATTCCTTGGTCTGTGCATCGATAATCCTGCCGCTTAAATGCGTTTGGGCATGCACTCCGGTTGGCTGTAAGAGGTACAGACAAAAGAATAACAAATAAATACTGATTTTTGAAATGTTGGGCTTGCGGCTTTTGTATGCCAAATCAATCATGGATAACAGGCAGATTTTGGTCAGTCGTTTCGTCTTAATGCATGCAATATGTTAAAAATAACCAAACAAACCTACATTTATTGCGGCGCATGGTGCATATTTTTAAACATATATAAATGCCAGTAACGGAAAATGTGTTCCACCTGAGTATTCAGGGAAGACCGGATTTAAAAAGTGTTGTTCTTTGTGAAGACAACCTCATGAAGACTTACCCCTATTAGGGATACCGGATACTACCGGATATCAAGCCGCTATACCACGTGTTAGAAGCTGCTCGTTTTTGCCTGGGTCGGTAAAAATGGACAGCGCGGTCCTGCCAGCTTCCCTTTCTTCAACGCTGTTGTGTCATCGCCGCTGCCATTTGCTGTTGGTAATCAGCTGCTGCCTTTTGCGCCTGTGTGGCAAAATCTGCGTCTGTACCGGCAAAGATGATGCCCCGACTCACATTGACCAGTATACCGATATCTTTTATGAGGGCATTTTTGGCAACCACTTCCAGATCGCCACCCTGGGCACCTACACCGGGTAGGAGCAGAAAATGATCGGGCAGTAGCTGGCGTACATGCGCCAGTTGGTCGGCCTGAGTAGCCCCGATAACGAACATCAGGTTTTCGGGGGTACCCCAGGAAGCCACGGTACGGAGTACACGTTCATATAGTAGCTCGCCTTCGCAGGGCAGTAACTGAAAATCCTGGCTGCCTTTATTACTCGTCAGGCCCAGCACAATAGCCCATTTCGCAGGGAATTGTAAAAAAGGGCCTACACTGTCCTCACCCATATAAGGGGCTACGGTTACACTATCGAAATTATAGGTATCAAAAAACGTCTTGGCATACTGCTCAGAGGTATTACCTATATCACCTCTCTTGGCATCAGCTATCGTAAAACAGTCCTTGGGGATATACTCCAGCGTTTTGGCCATGCTCGTCCAGCCTTTGATGCCCTGGGCCTCATAAAACGCGGTATTGATTTTATACGCTACGGCATATGCTTTGGTTGCATCAATAATGGCTTTATTGAACTCAAATACCGGATCGGCCGTAGCAAATAAATGCCGGGGTATTTTATTGATGTCGCTGTCGAGGCCCACACAAAGAAATGATTGCTTAGCCCTGATTTGCTTGATTAATTCCTGACGGTTCATAGTATGATTATTTTATCGGCCTTATGATGTGCGTTCGGGTACTTCTATATAGGTTAAAAAGCGCGCTAAGCCCATTTTCTTATCTGCATCCAAATGATAGTGTATATTCTTGCGATAATAGGTCTGCAAATCGTACACAGGGTAGGATGTAGCCGCAACTACCTCATCAATATGCTGCAGGCCTGAGGCATTAGCTTCGTTAAAAGCCTGGATGAAATCCTGGGGCAGGGGTTTGTTGGCCACCCATGCGGCAAACACAAAAGGTAAGCCGGTAAACTCCTTCCAGCAGGCAGAGAGGTCATAGACATACGGAAACCGCGGCAGCTGTTCGAGTGCGCGGTCACCAATGATCACCCCACCGGTCCGGCCTTTTATTTTATGGATATAGTCCAGGGGCGCATCCAGGTAGGTTACTTTTTTTTTCCAGTAGTGTGCCAATAAAACCTGCACCAGCTTCACTGAGGTGCGCGACTGATAATCGAGGTAGACCTGTTCCAGCTCCTCAACGGGCACCTCGCTGTACAGACATACAGACGCCACCGGACCATCGGCCGCGATACCATAATCGGAAATGATATGTGCATGCGGTATGGTGGGTATAGCAGCCACGGGCACCAAGCCTACATCCGTCTGATCGGTGCGCAGATCCTGAGCGATCAAAGCGGGGTATTCCAGGTTAAGGATAATTTGACGCGCTACCGCGTGATGTTCGATGCCATATAACAGCGGCTTGGTATTGAGGTAGCGAACAGCGGAAACTTTTATTTTACGCTCCAATTTTTCAGTTAATTTTGACCGCAAAGGTAGGTAATTACCAATTTTGCCCGCCAAATTACACAAAAGCATATGTCATTAACTATTTATACGGATGGTGCCTCCAGGGGCAATCCGGGACGGGGCGGATACGGCGCTATATTACAATGGGGAAGCCAAACCAGGGAGCTTTCCGGAGGATTTAGGATGACCACCAACAACAGGATGGAATTACTGGCCGTGATTGCAGCACTGGAAGCGCTCACCAGAGAGGGCCTGGATATCCTGGTCTATTCCGATTCTGAATACGTGGTTAATTCAGTAGAGAAAAAATGGGTATTTGCCTGGGAAAAAAAAGGCTTTGCCGGGAAGAAAAACCCGGATCTTTGGCAACGTTTCCTGGGGCTTTACCGCAAGCACCGGATTCAGTTTAAATGGGTAAAAGGACATGCCGACAATGTATATAACAATCGCTGTGATGTGCTGGCCACCACTGCGGCGGATAGTAAGCAGCTGGCAGTAGACAGCTTTTACGAAATGGAGTATTACGGAAAATAAATGGCTTATCGGCCCTGATTCAAAAAACTTTGCTATTGAAAACATGCTTTCTTCTTGCCGGACTGTTCTGTGCCGCGCTCACACAGGCACAACCTGCTTCCTACTGGCAACAGCGGGTGGACACCCGCCTGAGCGTTACGCTGGATGACCATCATCATTTCCTGCGTGGTCACATCACGCTGGATTATTACAACCAATCGCCCGATACCCTTACTTATATTTACTTTCACCTGTACCCTAATGCCTATAGCTCCGACCGCTCTGCCTATACCCGTCAGGCAGTAGAAAACGGGAACACAGACTTTTATTTCAGTAAGCGGGAGCAAGGCGGCTACATAGACAGCCTTGAATTCAGCCGCCTGGTTACGGTACAGACAGAAGAACGCATACGCTTAGGTGTGGTCGAGACGGAGCATCCCGATGTGGTCAAAGTTATGCTGGATCAACCCCTGCTACCGGCAACACATATCGTGATAAGCACGCCATTCCGGGTGAAAATACCCTCGGTGTTCTCGCGGATGGGCCATTCCGGACAAGCCTATTATATTTCCCAATGGTTTCCCAAACCGGCCGTATATGATGGGGAAGGCTGGCATCCATACCCTTACCTGGATCAGGGAGAATTTTATAGCGAGTATGGCAGTTATGAAGTGTCTGTTTCGCTACCTGAGAATTACATACTGATGGCCACAGGAAACATTCTGGAACCTGAAGAATGCCAATGGCTGGACAGCCTGGCTGCATTGCCCTTACCCGCCGACACTTTGTATAAAACGTACACACCGGAATCTTCGGCTGCCTACAAGACCGTGACCTTTACCGAAGATAATGTGCATGACTTTGCCTGGTTTGCCGACAAGCGATGGGTAGTCAGGAAGGAGGTGTTTGCTGTTCCCGGCACGCATGATCGTGTAAGTGCTTACACTTGCTTTTCGCCACAACATCAAAAAGCATGGAACGGAGGTATCGGGGCCTTAAAAACAACAGTAGAATCGCTTAGCCGCTGGGTAGGCCCCTATCCGTATAAGACGATTAAGGCTGTAGAAGGCCTGCTGGTGGCGGGCAGCGCTATGGAATATCCGACCATCACACTTGTAGGTGGCTCGGACGACCCGGAGTATATACACACTTGCGTGGTCCATGAGGCCGGGCACAACTGGTTTTATGGCATTATAGGCAGCAACGAGCGGCGGTACCCCTGGATGGATGAAAGCATCAATAGCTTTTATGAGCACAGGATAGCGCCGGATACAGGAAGGGGGAGCAAGGCGCTCGGAGGGCTCAGCCTCAATTACCTGAGTTATGCCATGATGGCGGCCAAGCATACGCTGATGCCGGTCAGCTCGGCATCCGATAGTTTTCCTTATATCAATTACGCTACAGATATCTACGGGAAAGGTGCCTTTTACTTCGAATGGCTATCGGCCTATATGGGGCCGGAACATTTCCAGTCAGCCATGCAAGCGTATTATGAAACCTGGAAATTCCGTCATCCGCAACCCCGGGATTTTGAAGCGCTATTCAGAAAACACAGCGACAAGAGCCTGGATTGGTTCTTTGACGAATTACTGCCTTCCGACAGGCCCGTGGATTTTGCCATCGGCAAAGTAAGGCGGGATGCTACCGGTACCTATGTGCAGGTGAAAAACAAATCGGGCCTCAAACTGCCTGTGCAGGTACAGCTTGACGATGGGAGTAGCGCCTCCGCCTGGTCGGAACCGTTCACCGGGACTGCCGAACTACACCTTGCCGAACAGGAAGGGCAGGTGGTCATTAACCCCGACATTGCAGATTATAACCGTAACAACAATAGTGAATACATGCCACTCCGAATCAGGCCTTTCGCGGGCATGAATATGCATACGGGCTATAAGACCTGGTTATTACCCGCCCTGGGCTATAATGTTTATGACCGTTTTATGTTGGGCATGGTTGTGCATAACCTGAGCGTGCCCAAAAACAAGTTTCAGTATGCATTAGCACCCATGTATACCTTCGGAAGCCAGACTTTTGCCGGTACCGGCTTCCTGAGTTATGAATTTTTTCACCAAGAGTCCTGGTTGCATACCACGGAGCTCAGGCTGGAAGGAAAGACATTTGCTTACGACCGCAACAACCTGAACATAGACCATTATAAATATAAGCGGTTTTTTAAGTTGGCGCCGGAAATAGTGTGGACACTTAAACCACCTTTTGCCAGAAGCGCGGTACACCGCAGCCTTTCCCTAACCGGATTCTGGATCAATGAGGGCCAGCTTAGCTTCCGGCAGGATGCTGTAGACAGCCTGTACCGACCCGAAACGGCCCCGGATGTAACACAATTATATGCCCGGTTGCGGTATCGCCACGAGCATAACAGGACCCTTAATCCCTTTGACTATACATTTGAAGGACAGTTTGGAAGGCAATTTGCGAAACTAAGCCTGACGGCTAACCTGCGTATTGATTACCATATGAAGAACAAAGGCCTGCATGTACGTGCTTTTGCCGGTAAGTTCTTTAACCTGGCTGCGCAGCCCTACGACAGCTATCGCTATCGACTGGCCAGTACGTTTAACGGGTATAACGACTATTTATATGAAGACACCTATCTGGGCAGAAGCGAAACGATGGGTTTCCCTGCCCAACAAATAAGCTTGCGCGAGGGTGGGTTTAAGATCAATACCCTTCAATATGCCAACCAGATAGGCTTGAGTGATGACTGGCTGTTTACCCTCAACCTCAAAACGGATTTACCCCTTGGCTGGCTACCCGTACGTCTGTTTGCCGACCTGGGTACTTCCGGTGCGGCTCCCGTACCTGAAGGCGCACGTATCTATTATGCGGCGGGTGTGGAACTCTTTCTGGGATCTTATTTCAGCCTGTACGTACCTGTGGTTATGAGTAAGGAATATAGTGATTATCAGAAATCTGTTTTTCCCAAAGACAGGTTTTGGCACAGCATTTCCTTTGCGCTTCACCTGGACCGGATAGCATGGACCAACCTGGGCGACAAACTCTTACAATTCTGATGGACTTTTGGTCCCGGAGGTTCAGGTGACATGAGCTTTTTATCGTATCTTTGCACTTTACTAAAAACATATATACTATAGAGCCATGGATACCTCCCGGAAACTGATTACACTTGATGAATTTACTATTCAACAGACGCGCGAATTTCCCAAAGCTACCGGCGAACTTTCTGCCTTGCTGCGTGACATTTCTCTGGCCTGTAAACTGATCAATAAGCAAGTGAATAAAGCCGGGTTGGTGGATATTATCGGGCAATATGGTGCGACGAACGTTCAGGGTGAGGAACAAATGAAACTGGATGTATATGCGGATGAAATGCTCATCAATGTGTTGCGCAGCAGCAATGACTGTGCCGGTATCGCCTCAGAGGAAAACGATTCGTTTATTGCATTTGAAGATCCCTATTCTGTACATTCAAAATATGTGGTCTTATTTGACCCTTTAGATGGTTCTTCCAATATTGATGTGAATGCTTCCATCGGCACTATTTTTTCCATCTATCGTCGTGTATCTCCACTCGGACAACCTTGTACAGCCGAGGATTTCCTGCAACCCGGCAATAAACTGATGGCGGCCGGCTATGTGATATACGGCAGCAGTACCATGCTTGTATATGCTACTAAGTTGGGTGTAAACGGCTTTACACTGGAACCCTCTATCGGAGAATTTTGCCTCTCTCACCCTTCGCTGAAATGCAAGGAAAACGGCAAAATTTATTCGCTGAACCAGGGGAACAGCAATTTATATGAAGAGGGTATGAAACGCTTCCTGGCCTACTGCATGGAAGTAAACAAAGAAGAAGGCCGGCCTTATTCACACCGGTACATTGGCTCCATGGTAGCCGACCTGCACCGTACACTGATCAAGGGCGGTATTTTTATTTATCCAGCCGATCAGAAGAACAAAAACGGTAAGCTGCGCCTGCAGTATGAGTGCAACCCCATGGCCTTTATTGTGGAAGCTGCCGGCGGTGGCGCCTCAGACGGCAAAGGACGCATACTGGACATATTACCCACGGAGTTGCACCAACGGGTACCTATTTTTATCGGTTCCAAAAACATGGTGCATAAAGCCCTGGAATTGGCCGAACAAAGTGTACTCGCGCAGTAAATTACCTTGCATATCTACCACGTCTTGCTTAAAAAGATCGTCAGCATCTGAATTGGTGCTTCGTTAAGACAGGCGGGGCAGGAAGGCTTTTAAAGATTTTACGACCTGCTGCTCATCGTTGTAGATACCAGGAGGTAAAACTTCGCTCTTGTAACAGGAAAATGACTGCATGAAAGTATTTATATCTGGTGCTTCAGGATTAGTAGGCGGTAATTGCCTGAGCTATTTTAAACAACAGGGCTGGGATGTGGTCGGTTCCCACCTGTCTTACCCCACGGCGGCAACCGTATTTTACAACACCCTCGACCAGCAGCACCCGGACAATTTTGACATCCAGGCATTTAAACCCCGGGTCATTATTCATTGTGGTGCACTGACCCACGTTGATTACTGCGAAGACCACCAGGAAGAAAGTTACGAAAAAACAGTACAGAGTACACAGCACCTTGTGGCTGTAGCCCGTGCATGCGGTGCAAAATTGGTGTATATATCTACCGATTACGTGTTTGACGGCACTTCCGGGCCTTATACAGAAACCGCGGAAGTGAATCCACTGAGCATTTATGGCCGTCATAAGCTGGCTGCAGAACAACTGGCTGTGCAGGAGCTTCCGGATACCCTGGTCATCAGAATCACTAATGTGTACGGGGACGAGCTGCGCGGGAAAAATTTTGTGGCCCGCATCATGCAACAATGCGAAGCCGGGAATGAACTGCACCTCCGTTTGCCCTGTGACCAGTATGCCAGCCCGGTAAATGCTTACGATATAGCCAGGGCACTCTACCTCCTGCTCCGGGATAACCATAGCGGCATCTTCCATATGGCAGGTACGGACTACTGCAACCGGGTAGAACTGGCTGGCATGATACTGAAACATTTCCCCAACGCCCGCTACACACTTGAAGCAGTGCGTACGCAAGACTTGCAGCAGGCGGCACCACGACCGTTACTGGGCGGTTTTGTAAAGAAAAAATTTGCTGCCCTGTATCCCAAATTTTTGTTCGGTAATGTAAGCGACTATGTATCGGAAAAAATATCCGGAAGCCCGCGTAGCAGCTAGCGTAAGCAGCGCCTTTAAGAAGTTGTGGTTTTATTACCTGCTTAAATGCCAGATGCTCCAGTAGTCTCCTTCGTTGTTGAGTATCCAGCAGTGGCCATGCCCGGGTAGCAGTCCCACTCCCAGGCAGATGCCAAAACCAATTGAGCTGGGAAAGATGCCGCAATAATCTTTAAAAGGGATACGCCTGTTACCGGCAAAAAAGCGCGTACATAAGTCCCCGTATCGCTCCTCGCTGTCACTGCCATAAAGCACCAGGTCAGCAGGATCAATGCTACCGGCCACCTGTTGCTGTATAAACGTATCTACTGCCGTTATTACCTCTTCAATCCGGCTGGCCCTGAACATGGAAAAACCATTCAGTACCGCTTTATAGGGCCCTTGGTTGCCTGTACTCACCTGAAAAAAAGTAGCACCTTCTCCCGCTGCAGATCCCGGAGGAAAGGCACCGCAATCGTTTAATATTTCATAAGCGATATCCGTACATTCATCTACTGCACCTACCAGTGCGTATGCTTCCGAAGCGGCAGGCAACTGCAGGCCGGCATCTACAAAAGCACTCTCCAACGAATGGCCGCGGTGCACGAAAGTCATATTATGGGCATTGCATCCGAGCGCCAGTGCAATCTGGCCGGATACGGTATTGTGGGTAGACTGGATAAATGCAGTGGGGTTAAGCAGCTGTTCTTCCTGCACAATCATCTTTTGCAAAAACTGCTCTGAATCGGCAAGGTTGCCATAAGCCGTACCCACATGAATACTGTTTAGTTGTCGTTCTTCCTGCAGGCAGAGGCGGGCAGCGGCCATGCCTAAGCGAATAGGTTTCGACATGCGTCGTAGCTGCATAGGCGGTATCAGTGGTGCGTAATCGGGTTCTACGGCGTAAGCCCGTGCTCCCTGCAGCGCGGACAGCTGTTGCCCGTCCACATCATTTACCCACACACCTGCGGGGCTGATACTACAATAGTGATGAATATATAGCTTCATTAGGATGGCCAAAAATAATTTTTTTTAACTACATTAGTCAGATAAAAACAAAACCCTGTCATTTATGGTTCCGGGACAAAGCTGACGGGCACTTCCATACCAGCCTTGCCGCTTTTCGAAACCCTATCTGTTCATAAATTATATACGCATATTACAGGCTGTTGATCTGCATGATATACCAGGAAAAGATGGATAAAGAAGAACTTCAGTTTCTTCTTAAAAAATACCGTAAAGACCGTACCTCATTCCTGAATACATTCAGGAGTATATTACTGTTCTTTTTGCTGGTGCCGGGAGCCGGGGGGATATTTATGGAAATGTACCACCGGAAGAATCACCCGGAACGGTATCAGCCGGAAGACTTGCAGAATGCCTACTTTTACCTGACCTATGTAGTGGCCACCATCATCATCGTTATCTTGATATGCCTTACAGCCTGGTGGGTATACCAGCGGGGGCTCCTACAATTGGTGAGGGACATAAAGGCCGGCCAGAAAATGATTGAACAGACCGTAATTACCCGAAAAACACACTTTTCCAGCACCAACACCTTCCATTTTTACCTTAAATCGACACGTAAGCTAAGCATAGAAGTAAACGGAGAAGACTACAATAAATTTCAGGAGGAAGATGAAATCAACATTGAATATGCACCGCATTCCGGGGTCTATTTCGGCTATTTTTAGCGGGCGTATTCTTTTAATATTTTTTTAAAATAAGCTGGCGCCTGTAGCAGTCGGCTACCATACCAGCTAAACAATTCTCCGTCTACAAGACTGATCTTTGCCCGGGGCAGCAGGCGCTGCACGGCTGCCACATGTTGTGCTTTGAAGGGGTAGGGCTCTGAAGACAGCAATACCCAATCAGGCTGGAGGCGTTGAAGCGCTTCATCTGTTAGTTCGGGATAGCGGTGCTGCGCACCGAGCACATTCTGCAAGCCTAAGTGCTGCAGCATATCATGGATAAAGGTGTCGCCGGCGGCGGCCATCCAGGGCTCCTGCCAGATCAGGTACAATACGCTTATAGATGTAACCGGCTTAGGTATTTCATCAAAGGCAAGGGTAATCTGTGTACATAAGTCTTCTGCCTTTATACTACGGTGGCTGAGCTTGCCTATGGTACTGATCATGTGTAAGGCATCACCCAGTGTGTGAATATCGCTTACCCAGACAGGGGCGATGTCGGCCAACTGTAGCACCTGATCTTTGAGGTTTTCTTCTTTATTGGCGAGGATGAGCTCCGGTTGTAAGTCGCGTACGCGATCCATATGCACCGTCTTGGTTCCGCCTACCCGTGCCTTATT
>JBEBUO010000058.1:0-12383 GCA_040393285.1 Taibaiella helva
GCATCCTGCAAGCCTTCATCAGTCAGTCTCCGGTCAAAATCTGACTGCCCCACCTGTGAGGGCGCGGCTTTGGCATGGCGAATAATGATAAGCGTTCGTAGCATTTAAAAAGTTTATTTTTTGAAATAGGCTAAGTGTAATTCTTCTCCGTCAAACACCGCATAACTGTTATAGTGCAACCAGTCGCCCAGGTTGACATAAGTACTATTGGCCTTAAGGGCATAACTCACGGCAAGATGACGGTGGCCGAAAATGAAATAATCATAATGCTTTTCTTTAAGCTTTTCGTAAGCAAATAAAATAAGCCATTCCTTCTCTGGCCCTAAAAATGATACTTCCCCATCTGAATGCTTGGGTCCTCGCCTACTGAAATAACGCGCAATAGCTACCCCCGTATCCGGATGAAGACGCCTGTACAACCATTGGGCGAGTTTGCTACTCATAATCCGCTTAAGGAATTTATACCCTTTATCGCCTGGTCCCAGGCCATCTCCGTGTGCGATATAAAACTGCTTGTCATTGATGCTTACTTCAAGTGGCCCGTGATGTACCGGGATATTGAGTTCGTCCTCAAAATACCCGGCCATCCAAAGATCATGATTGCCGGTAAACACTTCGATACGTACGCCGCTGTCCCTAAGCTGGGCCAACTTACCCAGGAAACGGGTGTGTCCCTTGGGTATCACATTTTTATATTCAAACCACACATCAAAAATATCTCCCACCAGGTAAATGCATGCGGCATCGGCACGAATGGATTCTAACCATTGGCAAAGTAACAATTCCCGCTGCTTAGAGGCTTCCCGGTCAGGAATCCCTAAATGAAAATCAGATGCGAAATATATTCTTTTTCCCGGGGGCAGGTGCATAAGATGAATGCCTAATAAAGGGGCAAAAGTACTGAAGTTAACCCGCATATGGGAGATTGTGGAAAAACAGCAGGGTGATTACCCCATCGTATTTGATCTGAAATACTTACTTTTAAAGGGGAAATAGAGAGACTTCTATCCCTCTCCGAAAAATCAAAAACCATCTTTATGCTACAATTTAAACGGGGGCCATTACCCGATCTTCCCTTTAGAACCGCCGTAAAGAAACCTATCCCACAAAAATGCGTTCAAATGGATCAACCCTTCACTGTGGAAACGATGGAAGGCCTCATGCAAGGCAAACCGGGAGACTACCTGATGATTGGAATTGCGGGTGAAATGTATGTTTGTGATCAAGAGATATTTCGTCAAACTTACGACCTGGTTCCTGAAAAAATATGAATCTGAAACTATCCTATTTTATTTCTTTCAATGCTTGCAAATCACAAGCATAAATTTTATATTTGTAGAAGTGAACCAATGAAAATAAACCCTAAAGACCTTAGCCAAGCGCCGAGCATACACCTGCTTACTACATGCCATTACACCCTTATCTGTAACCGGGCTACATAACCAGGAAAAATGTTGCTGTGTAGGCTAGGCCGCCAAAACCAGTACCATGAAAACAAAAAAAATATGGGTAAACGGACGGCAACAGGCCGCCCTGCCCGTCGGTGAATCAACCGAACACCTCGAACTGGAAGCCGTTTATGACCTGGACGCCAGCATTCGGGGGCACACTTCGCTTTCAGCCATAGAATTAAAAGAAAACCAGCTTATTGGCTTTGAGTTTGACGACGGAGGTACCTGGCTGGGCGGCGTAGATGCGTTACATCTGCTCTTTCCGGAATCTGAGCTATCCCAAAGAGAACAGGCAGATGGCTTTATACTCCCTTCCAAAATAGAACAACCCGTGACGGAGCGGGGCCTAATAGGTCAGGTAGGGTTAAAGCTGTTGAAAGTATTTACCAAAAAGACCATTTCCAATACTGTACGCCAAATGGCACGACGGCTGGAGGAAAAACAACTCGACAACCAACAGGGTCTGTACCAGGTACAAGACGGCTTTCAACTGGAAAAATGGGTTGCCGAAACACCCGCTTCCGACCCGATGCTCTTATTCATCCATGGTACAGCCTCCTCCTCAAAAGGATCTTTTGCCGAACTGGCTGACACGCCGGTATGGCATTTTTTGCGCGAACAATATGGAACTGCTATCCTCGCATTTCAGCATGAAACACTCACGAAAAGTCCACTGCAAAACGTATTGGATCTGGTGAGTCAGCTCCCTGCTCACGCCCGCCTCCACCTCATCAGTCATTCCCGGGGCGGCCTTGTAGGCGATGTGCTATCAAGATTCTGCATTCAAGACAGCCGCCTGGCCGGCTTCACCGATGAGGAGAAAGCCGCACTTAAAAAGGAAGGACGATCCCAGGATCTCGAAGTCATCGGTGCTATTGAAACCGCTATGGCCAGCCGAAATATTTCTGTAGAGAAATTTATCCGCGTGGCCTGTCCGGCGGGAGGTACTACCCTGGCTTCATCCCGGATGGAGTATTTTTTCAATATCCTATTCAATCTTGCGGGAGCTACCATAGGCGGTCCGCTTAACCCCGTTTACCAAGCCTTCAAAGACCTTATCGCTGCGGTAATTGATTGCAAGGACGACATCTCCGTACTACCGGGTCTGGAAGCAATGAATCCCGCCTCTCCTTTCATTAAAGTGTTAAATTACCCGATTACGGAGGCGGCTATCCATCAGCCACTGATTGTCATTTCCGGGAATTGCGGCCTCAGCTTTAGCTGGAAGTCGCTGCTCATTATTGCCAGTAAACTGTTTTATACCGCCAGTAACGACCTGGTCGTCAACACCGCATCTATGTACCGGGGTGCCAGGCGCCTGTCACTATCCCAGTACTTTTACGATAAAAATTCAGGTGTAGACCATTTTCATTATTTTCAGAATGATACCACAAGGCAGGCCATTTTACTGGCCTTACAGCATGATGGTCTTAAGCTGATACCTGGTTTCAGCCCAATAGATACCCAGCTCAGTAGTACGGACCGGAATGCTTTACTAAAACTGGAAGGTGGCCAGGTATTTCGCAACAAGGTTACGGGGCATCGCCCTATTGCCGTCATCCTACCTGGCATTATGGGCTCCAATATTGCCAAAGATGGCAAGTTAATCTGGATCAATTACCTCCGTTTTCTCACCGGCGAACTTCCGTCATTGAAACTAACTGCAACGGGCATTGACGCGCCATCGCTTGTTAAGACCTCTTATGAAAAGCTGGCAGATTTCCTGTCCAGGGACTATGATGTTGTTACCTTCCCTTTCGACTGGCGAAAACAGCTGAATGAATGTGCTAAATTATTCAACCAGAAAATCCTGGAATTACTGAAATACGGTCAGCCCATCAAGCTTATCGGCCACTCCATGGGTGGTGTGCTTGTTCGTGACTTTATCATTAACCACACAGAAACGTGGGAACAACTCAATCATTCACCAGGATTTCAACTCGTATTTTTAGGATCGCCGTTAGGTGGCTCTTATCGCATACCTTACGTGCTTTTCGGCAAGGATGTCATCATCGATAAGCTGGCCAAAATAGACCTCTTTCATACCAAAAAAGAACTGCTCGGGATATTCAGCAACCTGCCCGGTCTATTAAGTTTGCTACCACTAAGAGATGATGAACCCGATCAGGACTTTGCCCGCTTAAGCACCTGGAAAAAAATGCAGGCAGCCTCAGGAGATACCAACTGGCCTATACCCGCGCAAAAGGACTTGGATGTGTTTAAGCAGTATCGGGATCAGGTGAATCGCCTGGCGTCCGACATCGATTTTACACATGCCGTATACATTGCAGGCAGAGACCAGTCTACACCTTGTAGCTATTTTATCAACGACCAACAACAACTGGTCTTTGAAAGTACAGCCGCAGGCGATCAAAGTGTTACCTGGGACTCGGGTATACCACCAAAAATGTTGACGAATAACAGCGTCTACTTTGTAGATGCTACACATGGCGCGCTCTCCTGTGCACCAGAACTGTTCAACGGCATAAGCGAGATACTGGCACAAGGTAGCACCAGCCTTTTTAGAAAAACAAGACCCGCTTTGAGGAGCAACATGCTACGCTTTCGTACACCCGACACCGTGGATTTCGACCTTTCTGCCAGTGGTGTGGAAAACAGTATTCTCGGTATCGGAGCTGCACGCCCACAAGAGGTGAGCGAAATACCAATAAAGGTATGCGTAAGCAATGGTGATCTCAAATATGCGGCTTATCCCGTTCTTGCAGGCCACTTTATGAATGACGGCATTCTATATGCCGAGAAGGCCATTGACTATAATATGAAAGGGGCACTTACGGAACGGTATTTATTAGGCCTCTATCCCGGAGAAGTAGGGAGCAGCGAAGTAATGCTACAACGACACGCAGACGGCAGCACATCCGGCTTTCATGGCACTGTGATTATCGGTTTGGGCGCGCCGGGCACCCTCACCGCATATCAGCTGGCCAAAAGCGTGGAACAGGGTGTATCCAAATACCTCCTTCTATTAAACAATAAAGCCACTTCACATTTACACCTCAACAATGCGGAGCAGGTAGGTATCACTTCACTGGCTATTGGTTGCGACTACGGCGGCCTGAGTGTGGAAACCTCGCTGAGAGCAATCATCACAGGTGTACAAAATGCCAACAGGAAAATAAAGCAAGCCTTGTCTGAAAGTATCAGAACCATAAGCGTCATCGAGTTTGTAGAACAATATCAGGACCGCGCTCTGAGTTGCTTCTATGCGCTCTCCGCCATATCCCAATCCGAAGATCAGGCACTGAATATCAGCATTGATGCCTATACCATACAAAACCTTCCCGGCCGAAAAGTGCGTTTGCCTATAGACAATACCGAAGACTGGTGGACACGCATTCACGTGCGTTACAAAGACTATATGGTAAAGGATGCCAGAATTGCTGGTATGCAGTTTAATATAGCTACGGGAGGAGCCAGGGAGGAACAAAGGGACTTGTTCACCAGCAGAAAAATTATTACCGCATTAGTGGACAAACTTTCTGTAGATAATCAATGGACGCCGCAACTTGCGCGTACTATATTTGAGCTGCTGGTACCGAACGACTTTAAAGACCAATTAAAAAAGCAGGCCAATATTACCTGGATCGTCGATAAGGATAGTGCTGCCTATCCTTGGGAACTTCTTCAGGACAGCACCAACAATGCGAAACCCCTTTGCATCAATTCGGGAATGATCCGCCAACTGGCAACCCGTGATTACAGGCTACGCATCAATCCTGTGAACCAGAACACGGCTCTCGTCATTGCTGATCCGCAACTGGAAGGCTATATTCCTCAGCTGGCCGGTGCCCTGGAAGAGGGTAAGCTTGCCGCGGATATATTACAACAACAGGGCTTTCAAACCACGACACTGCTCCAGAGCAATGCCGCTGAAATCATCCAGGCATTGTTTAGCGAAGACTATAAGATCATCCACCTGGCTGGCCATGGCATCTACAATCCTGACCCCGAGGCCGGGTCGGGCATGGTTATTGGCAACAATATTTTTCTGTCCTCAAGAGAAGTCAGCCAGATGAGTACCGTACCAGAACTTGTATTCATCAATTGCTGTCATTTAGGGAAGACGGATGCTACAGGAGAAGCGCTATACCGGGAGCGTTACAAGCTCGCGGCTAACCTCGGGACCCAACTTATTGAAAATGGCGTAAAAGCGGTTATTGCCGCTGGCTGGGCGGTAGATGACGCAGCGGCACTGGAATTTACACGTGTTTTTTACCAATACATGTTTGAAGGCTACACATTCGGTGAATCGGTACTGGAAGCCAGGAAGATCGTATTTGCCCGCTACCCGCGCAACAATACCTGGGGCGCCTACCAATGCTATGGCGACCAGTTTTATACCGTAGCCAAGCGCCGCAATAGAATACATAAGAAATCTTACGTCATC
Source organism: Taibaiella helva (assembly GCA_040393285.1). GTDB lineage: Bacteria > Bacteroidota > Bacteroidia > Chitinophagales > Chitinophagaceae > Taibaiella > Taibaiella helvus_C. Next base: position 5,860 of record JBEBUO010000058.1, read on the forward strand.
GTCGATGAAGCAGAAATCGATCTGGTCAACCTGCTGAACAAAATCGAAATTTCCGGGTACACCGTCGAGGACCATCTGAGCGCACTGCAACAAATAACGACGGCTATGGAAGCCTCAAAAATAGGTAATGGAAAAACTTCAGAAATGGAGGGCCGTATTTATGCAGGTCTGGGCATGTATGCAGAAGCCATTGAACGATACAGCAGCTTACTACAGAAGGAAAGCGCAAGTTTTTCATTTTCCGCTGTGGAGCAATATTGTAATCTACGTGCTAAACATTACGTAGAGCAGTATCTGAACAATCCGGAGTCGAATAAGCCGGAATTACGAAAAGAAATGGACCAGGTACTTCAGGACATGACCGTACTGATTGGTTATAGTCAAACATCCGAACGGCTGAGCATCATCGCAAGTACCTGGAAACGGAAATCAATAATGGCAGTTCAGCGCAAGCAAAAGATAAGTGCACTGAAAACCGCCTGTTCGTATTACCGCCAGGCCCAGCTTAACCCCAATACGCTGTACCGGTCTTATGCATTGATCAACTGGTTGACACTGGAAGGTATTCTTGTAGCTGCCGGTACACATCGATGGGGGCAAAAAACGGAAGACGCCGAACCTTACACCTTGCCCACAGAAAAGACCGTGCTGAAAGAACTGGCTGCACTAAAAGACCTGCAGGCCAACCAGGAAGAGCTCAGCTACTGGCACATGTCCGGGCTAATGCAAGCTGTACTCTGTGAGTGGATGATAACAGGACAGACAAAGGATAAAGCGTATTTTGACCTACTGTTGCAAGGCTACAACGTATTGTGGCAAAAAGCAGCTTCTCCAGGCAATAAAAAGACCGAGCTCGAACAACTCGATTTCCTATTGTATAATTTACCACTATTGCCTGAAGAAAAACAAATACCAATGGTACAGCACATCGGCCGCTTAAAAGCCATGCTTGAAAAATGGCAGGTACCCGCCGCAGGCTTATAATAATGTGGCAAGCCCAGGATTGAGGGTTACGGCATAAGGTCAGCCGGGGCGTGCCACTGGGGTGTAAGTAAATGACCGGTTGCTTCCAGCAGCCGGTGCAATTTGGTTATTTGCTCTTCAAAAGAAGCCATCATCCAGGGCGTTGGAACGATAGCTGCTGCTTCATTACGGGCCTGTTGATAAGCATCAAAGTCGCCCAGGCCAAAATAGGATTCTGCCCGATTTACCCATATCCAGAAACGCTCTTCGCTTTCCGTGTCGGCCTGATGCTGCCACTCGCCCGGCGGCATGATGGCCTTACCCTCGGCTGAGAGCTGCTTAATCTTTTCCAAAGTAGCCATATCCTGATCACATAACTCCAGTACGCGCCTGCGTACATAGTTAGCGTACACCATGTCCGCTACCCGCTCATCCTTGGTAGCGCATAATTCCGACTGAGCGCGCATGTTAAAAGTAAAAGCAAGGTTAATGCAATTGTATCGGTTGTTCAGTAAAAAGAAGCCTCTTTGAAAATAATGAATAGCCATTTCAAGATGCGCAATACCCTGACCACATTCGTATAGCTTCTTCTCAATACCTCCTGCCATAGATACGGTTTCCGCATCATTGGTATGTTTTAAATTAAGTTTGTCCAGAAGGGATAAAGCCTTTTGAAGTGAGCTGACCCGATCTGGCTCGACAGCCTTATAGGTACATAGGGCCAGACGGTGAATCAAGTAGGGATCATGGGCAAATCTTTCTCCCATTTGCACTGCCCATGTATCGTCGAGGGCAGACTTCCGCTGACTGCCCAGGTCCACGGCCGCCTGAAAAAGGTTTCTGGCTAATACAAACTCCCCATGATCGATGGCATCCTCTCCCTCTTCCATTAGCGTAGAGAGCGCTTTGCCTTTCTCCCCTAGGGCACATGCCTGACCTGGTACGCAAGCCACATCGGCGATTTCCGGAGGCAATAATTTATCAAGAAAAGTATATACAGGACTATCGGGTTCAGGATGCTGCAATACATGTTGTAACACTTCACTCAGGGCTTTTCGGAACCGTTCCACTTCATCAAAGTCGATAGCGCTGCCCAGATGCGTATATTGCGTGATCCGGATATGGTTCAAATCAAAAGGATAAGGCATGCGATCTTCGGATATCACCACTGTGGTATAAGGTTTCAAGGCATGGCGAACACCCAGTTCATAAAATGCATTCACGTTAGCGGTAGATAAATCTGCGATTACAACATCGGCCATTAATAATTCGCGGTACATGGGTACATCAATGGTGCCGGAGTGCATGATCTCGTCGGCACGCACGCATTCGAGTCCCATTTGCTCCACGACTGGTCTGATAAGCAAACGATAGGATTTGTTTAGATCTAGTTTGCGCCCTGTCGCATAATCGGTTTTTACACCAAATCCCATAACGACAAAGCATCGCTTTTTAGGTGCATCAATACCTTCTTTCATAGTGGCTTGGTTGGGTAAAAATGGCAGGCCCTGACAATGGCTTACTTACTCTCTATAAAACTCCACGCGCTTTGAATACGACTCAGCTCCTTGTGCTATTTCGATCATACTGCTTAGGCGATGGCCATTGTCCTGAAGTCGTGCTTTGTAATGCAGCAAGTATCCGTTTTCCTGAAAACTAAACCTTACTTCATCACCCTCCAGCACACCGGCCGCCGGACCATAAGTAAGTCCATCATCAGGGTTATACACATAGATTTGTAAATTGGTTTGTTGTTGTTGGATGATGAGTTTGCCTCCGAAATCATTTACATAGGTTCCTGCCACTTGTAGGACTTCCGAAGAGGAGGAGTGTGCAGGATATATCGGCTGGGGGTCGGGCGCTACAGGCTCCTCCTGCTCTACAAAGATGCCGATGATGGCCAGCAAGCCAATAACGGCAAAAGCAGTGATGACTATATTTTTCCAGTTGACAGGTTTAGAGACGGTTGCCGGGACGGCTGGCTTGGCTACAGAACCGGTATGGGCAGGCCTACGTGATTCAATGCCTACATTTTTTTTCAAAAAATCTATAAATCCGGCAACGTCTGCCTTCCATTTTTTGTTAGATATCTCATAGGCCTGTCGCCTTAGTAAAGGTAGCAGCTCGTCTGGTAAATCCTGGGCGGAGGGCATGGATCCATCCTCTACAAGTACGGGTATTACCAGGATGTTTCGTTCAAGCGCACGACTGATCTCCCGCCGCACCCAATCATCAGGGTCAAGTATGCGGTGTCGGCCGCTATGCACATCAGGGCCCGCCCAATCGGGTCCGATAATCACCAGCATGACATAACAACTGTCCAGATACCGGGGAATGACTTCGGTGAAATCGGCACCGGGAGACAACTTATCGACATCCATAAAGATCTGGTCTTCGTCGAAATGTTGCAATAAGGCATCTGCAATACGGCCTGTAGCACTTTGCGAGTCCCTGACCCGGTAGCTGATAAAAATTTTCCGCTTACCCGAAAGAGGTTGATTGGTTTTCATGTAACGGTTGTTTTGGTTGGTAAATACGGGTCTTATATTTTACGCCAAGCCTTTCTAACATGCGCCGTTAAAGAGGATGAAGATCCCCAAACCGGACTTTTGAATTCCCGGAGGTATAGCTGATCCTCTTTTATACTTTAGTATAAAATTAATGTTTTAAAACAACAAAACATAGAAAAATCAGTTTCTATGTTTTGTTAATAAAGTAAGTAGCCGCAATTTCTATTTGATCTCAATAGTAGCTTCTGAAGCCTGAATAGGCACATCATCTTCATTGGCATCCACTACTGCAAGCACAGTATATTTTCCCTTAGCCAGACCTTCCGGCAACTCGTAATTGGTATAGCGTCTTTGTCCCGGAAACATAGGAAAACGAATGGGCTCTGTTTGTATTTTTTCGCCCGTGGCCAATGAGGAAATTTCAAGATATCCTTTGCAGTCCAATTGCGTTTCGCCGGTATTTTCACACAGGATCTGATACGTATTTTCCACATCAGGCAGGGAGGAGAAGCTCAGCATTTCCAGATTCTTTTCGGCTTCCATCTGAGGTGGTGTTTGCAGGATGTGTATACCTGCCCTGAAAATCGTATTTACTGAAGTCCTGGAAGAATCCGTAGGTGCCAGCACCCTGTTTTCCCTTACAGACTCAACAAAAACCAAGCACCATTTCATCTCACTTACCATCGATTCAGCAGTATCGGGAATGGCTATACGGATAAGGATCTCTTTTGTTTCACCTGGTTCTATCTCTACCACATCATTATTAAACGAAGCATAAGGCGCAATAGAACGGGAAAGCGTGCCGGGCGGATAATATTGGTGACCGCCCATACTGTCGCGCATCCAATCAGAAAACCTGGCTTTGAACTGCACTTTGGTAGGAAATTTATTGGTGATATAAATGGGCTGAATGGCCCCCTCGCCTTTTTGTAAGTGAAAATCAATTCTGACAGGCTTGACGTTCATCCCGATGGATTTTTTTTTCTGAAGCGAGTCCTGGTTTCCTGTCGTGTCTGTGGTTACAACTGATTGAGTATCAGCATCAACATCGGAATTTTGAGCATTGGATTGGTAACACAACATCGCTGTTGCGAAGATGATTAGTAAGGTTTTCATGGCTTATCGTTTTTAAAAGTCCACTAAAATACATAAATTTGAATAAATTATGCACCACACCATGAAACATTTTTTATTTCCTCTTGTAGGATTATTCGCTTTTAGCTCTAGTCAGGGCCAGATAGCGCTCAATTCCGGCTCCATAAGTCCGGGTATAGCGGCACTTTCCAACACGAATTCGATAAGCGTGACCCAACACCAACCGCTTGTTTTTAGCTACCAGAGCATAGATGAATATGATATGGATAAGACCATAACGAATGCCCTGTCTGTAGAGCTCGCGCCACGTCAGGCTAATCAATTCATTTATTGCCAGGTTGTATTCAACGGGCCACCTCAACCCCAACTGGCACAACGGCTGGGGCTGAAGTTACGCAACCCCGTTCAGGTACCTTACTCCGGCGATTTTGATCATATCGTGATGCTGTCTACAACACCAGTGAAGATAGCAGAAGTAAGTAAACAAAGTCCTGGTTCACTACACTACGATGTGTTATTACGAAAACAAACCAAAATGGAGTCTACAGGAAACTTCAATTATACCTTAGTCTTTTCAATTATCCAGCCATGAAAACCACCTTTTTATTCCTCAGCCTTTTAGGGGCGGCCTCAAGTTTCGGGCAACAGTCAGTTACGGGCTTTATAGAATCGCCGGCTATGAGTGCCGTAAATTTGATTGCCAGCAATGAGCGACCATTAGATTTTTCCAGTATCGATGCCTATGCGCAAGGACAGCTCATTCAAAACTATTGTCAGCTTGAAGTGAAAAGTAATCACCCCTGGATTCTATCGGCTGTACTCAATGATTATTCGGGCGTTACCAATCAGCAGGCCGAACAAAACCTGATTAAAATACGTGTACAGGGCACACAAGATTTTGTGTCTTTGGTACCCGGTGTAGCCGTGCCTATCTATGTCAGCAATAATCAGTTATTACGAAATACATATACGCTAGATGTTTGGGTAGATCCCAAATTAAACATGGGCAGCCATCAGATTAAACAAATGCAGTTGTCTTTTCAATTGGCATCGAATTAAAGTGCTTTTATAACCGGCACACAAAATATTGACTGTTGCTTAAAGTCCGCCCAAAAAGTAATTGGCCCATCGCTATTTCGATGGGCCAATTGTTTTTATACAGAAGGGATAGGGTCATTTTTTTGGGTAGTATAAAGCGCGTATAGACTATTCAATATTCGCTTTAATTTTACGGATGCCACGGGCTTTTTGTTTGACATGAAAATTCACGGTCATCTCCTGATTCAGCAACAGATCAACGTTGAAAGCCATCTGTACCGGCTTGAACACATCATCAAAAGCTTCCGGATTAAGCGAAACAACATAATGACTGGCAGGGAGGTTGATCTGAAAATTGCCTTTACTATCTGTAAAGGTAAAGTACTTATTTCCCATGGTATCTGTAGCCGTCACGCGTAGCTGATCTACTTCAAAGGTATTGGCACTGAGACTATCCAGCGTAATATTTACCTTTCCCCTTACAATCTTTCCTTGGGTAAAAGGAATATACATCTCGGTAGCGCCTTCAAATTGTAATTTCTGCAAGTATCCTCGTGATGGAATCAGGCCTTTTTCATTCTTCATGTTTCTAAAATCCAGAACATAACTTCCTGTATCCAGGTTCTTATACCGGGCATGGCCATATTGATTACTTACCAGCCTATTGAAATTCATCTCTATATTTACATTGCTGACAGAAGTATCACCCGCATCTTTAATACCGTTTCCGTTCAGGTCTTCAAAGCAGTATAGATTAAAGTCAAAGTATCTGCGCTTAGTAACAATAGGCACATTAAGCGATTTACGTACAGATAAACTGACAAATCTGGTAGGGGTAAAATAGCTGCTCTTCAAGCCATAATTGGCATTTCCCTGGATACTAAGGCCCATCCGACTATTGTTATAAGCCAGGCTGCC
>JBEBUO010000059.1:0-12328 GCA_040393285.1 Taibaiella helva
CCATGTATAAAGCTATATATCTTTTCCCTGAACTCAACAGACGATTCCAGTTTGGCATCACCCAGTATCTCAATAAACCGACGGGTGCCGGACAAGTACTGCTCATTAAATGTTCCGGGCCCAACCAGGCGAGAACTAAACCCACGCAGACTACTGCTTCCCCCGGCAAAGAACTGCTTCACGTTAGGCAAGGTATAGGAGTTGCCATAAGCATATCCATAACCTAAAAGCAAGCGAGCCGCAAGTACACGGGTCTTGGTAAAATTATGGTAGAACCGAAAATCAGTTTGCACTTTTATGTATTGCGCATAAGCAGATCCGAAAATCCTACGGGGTTCCTTATCCAGAGCGGCCCCCTGTGACAGACCTAGCAGGTTTCCGGACAGGTCAATTAGACCTGAAAAGTAAAAATTGTTGCGCAGCGGTCGTGGCCCTAATTGTGTATTGTATATAAACTCATAGGTTGGCCCCAGGATAACACCATTAAAAATAAGGTTGGAAACATCGTTAAAATTAATCTGATCGGCATTCCCAAGCGTATCCGTCCGTACGAATGTGAGGTTAAAAGGAAACAATTTATGATCCTTCACAGCACTTTCCTTCCAGTTGTACCCTGCTGCAAAACTCAGGGCATTAATCTGGTAATTCTGCATCATGAGGGTATAATTATAACCCACAGAAAAAATTGTCTTTGGTATAAATAGTCCGGTAGGTTCCAAATTAAAGAAGGGCACGATCAGCCGAGGCACCATTAAGTTGGACTCCAGTCCAAAATTATAGGAATTAGGTCTTTGTGTCTGACCACCATACTGCGCTTCGAACGAGCCGGATAGCTTAATATTGAATTGCTCTGCTCCCTTAAAGAGGTTCCTGTGTCGCCAGCCTACACTACCTCGAATCCCTCCTCTGCTGTCATTCTGAGAAAATCCACTCAAGTCAATATTCCAGGACTTACTGGGATAGGGCGTCAGCATATAAGTGAGGTTAAGCAGGTCCGAGTCACCACCGCGCACCTGGGTAAATTCATTTTTGATGAATTTAAACGAGTTGAGGGACACCAGACGGTTAAGCGACAAATTCTGATCCCGCAGGTTGTATATTTCCCCTTCGGTTAGCTGAAGGGCTTGTCTAAATACGACGGGCCGATACTGGTGCTGCCGGGCTACAACCTTAAAGTCGCCCATATCTGTAGTATCGGCTCCGCGCCGGTTAATGCGGGCTGCCACCTGTGTTGTTGCCGTGTCTGTATTTCCGATCGCATCTACCCTATCGACAGTAGCACTTCTGCTATGGGCTACACTATCTACGCTGTCGGTAGTATCAGCATCTCTGGTAGTATCTACGCTACTGTTAGCAGCTGCCCTTCTGGCAGTACCTGTCCGGCGGCTACCGGCCTGGCTTGTGGCATTGCTATTCAAGCGGTAATTAGGGAGTACCACGACTTCATTTATACGATATCTTTTATAGGCATTACGGGGAATTTGGGCGTCTTTCAAAAACAAGGTCAGGTCTACTTCATTTGTACCCGTACCGGTATCGGCCTGAAGAAAAATAAAATCAGGGTTAAAGTAATAGTAGCCTTTGTTCTTTAAATAGTTGTCAATCCGTTCCCGTTCCGCGATGATCATATCCAGATTATAAGGATCGCCCGGTTTTAGCATACTGCTGTCGGCTGCACCTTCAATGAACCTCGCCAGCTGGGAAGAGTCGTTGGGAATATCATAGTTTACCTTTCGAAGTCGCGACTGCGGACCAGTAACGACTTCAAAAAAACCGGTGGTCTTCTTATCCTCCGTCTTTTTATCACCTGCAACTGTAGCTACAAAAAAACCTCGGTTCTGTAGGTAATTAGTCAGCAACAGGGTATTTTGCCTTACATTCATCTCACTGCCCAGTACTGGAGGCTCTCCAAGCTTTTCCCGCAACCAGTTTCTCAAACCTTTTTCCGACCGGGGTTCCCCTGCAAGGTTATAAATAGTGAGCTTAAGGCGCATTTTCAAAAAAGTGGTGTTTGGCTTTGGTCGTATGGCACCCTCAAGTTGTCCTGTAAGGTTTTTACGTTGGCTTTTGGTAAGTAGTGTATCCGTTACATGCACCTCACTACCGGTGTATAACGATTCTCCTTCCTTCAGATAGCGAAGATTGCTGCAGGCTGTAGCTTGCAACAGCAACAAGACTGCAGATAGCCGATATAAGATAGTTTGTATTTTGCTCATTAGGATTAGGTCTGGGATCCGCAACTTAGCCTGCGGCATTTTTTTTGTCTTCTTCGGCTATGGCTTTTCTTCTCTGTTCTCTCAGGTAAGCCCTATACTTCTTCCTGCTCATAAACAGGCTACGAAATTTATTGTACTCAACAGTAATTCTAAAGGTAACCCCGGTTTCTATTTCATAACCTTCAATCACATTTTGCATCTCATTTTTTCGGTACATGCGCACCAGGTAGCGGCCATCGGGCGTAATCCGGTAATCTGCCGATATATTCCCCGGTATCAGGCTGTTCTGTTGGTTATTATTGCTCCGCTCACCTTCCAACTGGAAGTCATTACCTACGGTAATCGTCAGCCGGTCATTAAATAACCTTTTGGACGCCGATATGTTTAGGTCTGTACGGTTGCTTTTCTGGCCGGAAGAATAATCCTGACTGGAAGAAAGGTCCATATTAATCTCAAAGTCATTGATCAGGTTATCGGCAAGCATATTGAGCTGACTACTCAGGAAGCGACTTACACTTTGCCTTGCTGCATATTCCACATCAACACCATCGCCGGAGGAAAAAGGATCGTCACCCATAAAGCGATTAAAAATAAGTGCAGCAAAGACTTGCTTATTCAGTTCTGATGGATTGGTGCGTATCTCGCTTAGCTTCCTTTGTACATTTGCCACTACGTCACTGCTTACCGACCCTGCCTCGGATTCATCTAGTTTGATGTCAAATTCTACCTGTGGCTTCATTACCTTTCCACTCAATTTTAAGACAATATCAAATGGTAGCCGTTGTTTATAATATACCAATTGCTCCTGATCCACCTGCTTTTCCACCAGGTCATAGGGTGCCAAGTCGGCTACGTAATTGGCAGTAATATTCACCTCTGCATCCAGCGGATCACCGGCAAGCGTTACTACACTACCTTCCTGTATCTTAAAACGGCGCCGAAGAAAATTATAGTTTAATTCATAATAGCCATCACTCAATTCATAGGTTCCGGTCAGCCCTACACCACCATCGGGTCCGATAAACGTGTTTAAGGCCGCCTCTCCTTTTACCTGAAGGTTATCGCCCGTAACCGGATCGATCACTACGTTAAATACAGCATTTTTTTCGATGTTGACATTCACATTCATTTGAGCACTGGGGGAGAAGGTCATGACCTTAGCTACAGCCTCCTCATCTTCATAGTAATTAGTGGTATCCCGACCATCTATAAATTGCACAACGCCTTCAGTTTCCTGCATGCCGGGACCTTCATCGAGTAACGCATAATAAAAATTAGTGCTATCATGGATGGTTAGGCTACCATCTATAACCGGGGCGGTTGCCTGGCCGGAGAGGTTGAGCTGAGAACTCACAAATACTTTACCATAGAACAGCTCGTTTTCCTTCTGCGTCGAATTTATGGCCTGCCAATGATCGGTCTTTACATTCAGATTAAGGTAATAGCGGCTAAAATCGCGACTAATCACGCGGCCATTTATCGTGGCTTTCCTTTGATTCTTGTCCAATATGGTAAAATTATCGAACTCCAAGCCTCTGGCAGTAAAAGAAATCGTCTCCTTAGGTAGTGTAAAAGGAGCATTGAGCATGCTCACAGTTGTCTGGAGATCGTTGGTGTGCAAAGCTCCTAATATACTGGGGCGTGCGGTGGTACCGCGAATGTTTAATTCCCCATTCAGGCTGCCTTTACTCTCCCGTATAGCACCAAAAGTCAAACCTTGCATACTTTTCAGGTTCAACTGGTGTACTTTCAAATCAAAGTTAAAGTCTTCACCATTACTTGGTTCCATATAATAAGCGCCATCCAGCTCTATATTATTGTCCTGTCCATAAAGATCTAAACGCGCCTGCAGGCTACGTGCACCTTCGTTTTCTACCGCTACCGTAAGTTTACCCATAGCTTGTCCATAGGCCTTCAGGTCATCAATAGACAACATCCCTTTCACCTCAGGAAATTCAGGCCGCATGTCTACCTTAGCGTCCACCTCCAGCCGTCCGTCGGCCAGCAAGGTGTCTTCACTAATCATACGGGTAACGTTGGCAATACTAAAGTCACGAATGCCTATGCTAAGCGGCGCATTAAACTGTTCCGCATCACTTTGGATGTTTATGGACTGGTTGCCATTCCGGATATTGAAATCCCTGACATAAAATCCTTGCGGACCAAACACAATCCGATTATCCGGATTTACCTCCCACTGTTCGTAATCAAACCTAAGCCCTTTGAATAGCCTGAAATAAGCAAGTCCGCTGTCAGACTGGAGGTCCTGGTGCAATACACCCCCAACCCCAAACTGAGAAGCACGAACGGAATCCTTTATGTTGACGTAGGCATATATGCTATCCTGCCGCAGCAGCCCACTCACTGAAGGATACCAGAAGGTCAGTTCATTCTGCTTTAATTTGTTCAGCGTTAGCCTGAAATTCATGGTATCCGGGTTTTCCCGCACAGCTAATACAGCGCTATCCACAAGCACATCAGCATATTGCACACGGGGTATAAAAGCTTGAACCTCCATAGCTTCCGGATTCATCACTGCTCCCAAACGTATGGTATCGAAGGGTTTAAGGTCGGGCAACCAACGACGCATTTTATGACTGTAAGCCAGATGCGCATCCAACTGCATATCGTATTGCTGTAATTGAGAAGTAGCCGAATCTGTAAGCTGATAATGCCTGTTAATATGAGCCATGGCCACCGCACTTATTTGTGTCAGCGGTATATGGCCTGTCATATCAGCCCTAAAAAAATGATCGATGCCTATTGCTATCTGTTGGCTGCTGTCTGTTCCCGGTGTAGAACGGAGCACCACGCTGTCCATGGCAATAACACGATTGCCGGTTGCGATTACAGGTTGCCACCAACTCAGCTGCCCGTTTGGATAGTCGGGATTAAGGCTAGCAAAATCTGCTTGGATGAGACCTTTCAACGTAAGCGAGTCCGATGTGAGCTTTAACGCATATGGATCCAGGTGAATCAGGTTAAGCTGAGCCGTCACGGCAGGGTATTCCTCATGTAAGTCTGCTCTGGCGTCCAGTGTAAAATTCATATTGGGATCACGTCCGTAGCCGTCCGCCTCTATAACCTGGTCGGCAACATTTCCCTTCAGAAAAATTTGTTGGTAATCGTAGCCCTTAAACCATGCTGAAATCACATGTGCATCAACGGTACTGTTCATATACTTCGGGTCAAAACCGGTACCTTTCATCGTGGCGCTCAAGCTTACCGGCCCTAATACCGAATCCATACGCAGTATAAGCCCCAAGTGTAGCGCTTCGGTCTGCACGCTTAAATCATACTTTTCCTTGCCCTCGCCCCCTGACATAGACAGGCTTCCGTCGACAGCAGCCGATCCATCTGATGTTTTAATGAGCAAGTGAGGATAGTAGTCCTCCAGGGTGCCGGAGACGGTGCCGCTGATCCGAAACCACTCCGGAACACGCACTTGCTGTTGCACCTCCTCCGGTAAAAATGGGCGTATATCGGCAAAAGTGCTGCGCAAGGTAGCAATATCCAGGTCATAACGCAGTTTTCCTGCGTCAGGCAATCCTTGCAGTTGCCCGTTAAGGCTAAGTTCTGTTCCTTTAAGCCCACGCAGGTAAAGGTCTTGAAGTCGCAATGCATTCAGGTATCCATTAATCTTTCCTTGTAGCTGAAAGGTTTCGTTGCCGTATTGTCGTAACTGCTGACGTTGCCCGGCAGGTAAGAATAAAAACACATCTCGCATGCCTACCCTACCCGGCTTCAGTACCACGTTTACTTTCATCTTTCCCATATCCTTTTCCAGGCTGGCGATCGAAGGGTAACTCACTTCCAGTACGTCTTCCAGGCGTGTATGGGGCGTAAGTAGTAAAAATTCCCGTAACTGCGCCCCCTCATCTGTGTAAGCAAAGCGACTTTTGAATTCTATCAGGTCTAAGCCGCTTTTTTCCTTTACGGACAGGTGTTTGATGTTGCCAGTGATGCTGTCCGTGCTGTAAATTATTTGGTCAGCGGTCAAGAAAAGCCGGCTAAAGTCCAGATGTGCATAATCCATTCCCTGTGCCTGCCTTGGTGCCGCTTCATCATCATAACGGAAAGCCGTGTTTTTCAACAGGAGGTTGTCTGCCATGATGCGCCAACCAGGAGCATCTGCCTCATCTGGCTCCTGTTCTGTCACTTCCTTTTTGCCTTTTTGTTTTCCAAAAACCAAGGCTGATTGCACCTGCTCCAGGTGCAATTGTTCCACATCTATCAATTGCTCTAATAAGCCAAAATGCCGTAGCTTTCCTTTAAGCGAATGCAGCTGTATATCAAAGATCATCGGGCTGGTACGGCTTTCAAACTTAAAGTCGATCGTATCTAGCTGGAGCTTGTCCAACACCAAGCGAAAATCAGGTGCCGCAGACGTATCCTCAGGTTCAGGCGGTAAATAGGAAGTATCCGTAATCACCAAGCCCGAAAAACCGCTTATCCTTAATTCATCAACCCCAAAATGCAGGGAGTCCAGATCCAGTTTGCTGGGGCGAAGCAGGAGATCATTGAGCCGGTAGTGCATATGTAAGCCACCCGTCTCATCTACGTACTTCAGGTTAATGTGCTTGAGGCTCACACGCGCTACGTCAATAATCATGCCCTGACCTTTATCCGTAGTGTCGGCGGGCACAATAGTGGTATCGGCAGGACCGGCAAATGCATCAATAATATATTGATAGTTAAAAAACGTATCCGGTAACCGACGGTATACATAAGCGTCGAGGCTGTCAATCAGCAAGTGGTCGACGGTAAGCCGCCCGCGGATAAGGTCGATCATATCCATATCCACGGTTAAGGTGCCTAGCGAGAGCAGACTATCTTTTTGCTGATCGAGGAGCAAGACACCTTGCAGACCAATTTGATCAGGAATACGGTATGCAATCTTTCCGATATAGACATCTGTACCCAGTTTCTTACCTAAAAAACTCACCGTTTGCTGGCGCAAAAACTCTTTGCCCCATTTGGTATTTAACCATACCACACAGAGAAAGACCAATAATAAAATACCGATCAATATATATAGGAGTACTCTTAAAACTCGACGCATTTTCAGGTATTAGGTCAACTTGCTTTTATTTGCATACATGATCATCCTTATGCAAAGAAAATGAATTTTTAACAAGGCTGCTTGTAATGCGGGGTTTATTTGTTTTACTTTATCAGAACCTTAATTTAACCAGGAGGAGCAGCCGGATTATTTTCTGGCAAGGCAATATAAAATACCGTTCCCCGCCCCACCTCAGTCTTAAAATGGATACGGCCGCCCGAAAGCTCTACCATATGTTTGGTCATAGGCAGGCCGATGCCAGTTCCGGATGATTTAGAAGTAAAGTAAGGAATAAATATCTTTTCTGCTAAAGATTCCGGAATTCCGGTACCATTATCTTTAACGGAAATTTCAATCCTATCGTTGTCACCTACCATACAGTTAATCTCCACAAGCCCTTCCCTATCGTCCGGAATAGCCTGGATTGCATTTTTAATCAAATTATTAAAAATGCGAATAAAAAAACTTTTATCCATATATACCGTCAGTTCCGGGTTATCTGACACCATAAAAATACGGGCAGTTTCAGATTTCCTGAACAGTCCGATGATATTGGCTAATGTTTCCTGCAAATAGATCAGTTCTGGTTGCGGATCAGGCATTCGGGCAAAATTGGAAAATTCAGTAGCAATAACGTTTAAATTTTCAATCTGTTCAATCAGGCTCTCTGTCGTGCTTTGTGTAAGGGCTTCCACCTGAGGATGTTTGTTGCGCATCGCTTGCTGCAGGAATTGAATATGCAACTTCATAGGTGTCAATGGATTCTTTATCTCATGTGCTACCTGCCTTGCTATATCCCTCCAGGCGTCCTCCCGCTCGGTACGGGCCAACCTAAAGGCCATATCTTCCACCTTTCGGATCATAATATTATATTCATTTACCAGTAAACCCACCTCGTCCCGGTACGGCCAGTGAATGAGTTCATTATGTTTTAACCGTATGGCGCGAAACTGATTAATGAGCAATCGGAAAGAACGAATGACACTATTGGAGATAAAAATAGAGGCCAATCCCGACAGAAAAAACACAAGGGTGTACATATTCAGCAGGGTTACCACAATGTTGGAAAGTCCTTTATAGAGTCCGGTGTCCGCATCCATATAGGGCATTTTCATATAACCTATAATCTGGTCTTGCTTGTTCCTGACCGGATTGTAGATACTTCTCATCTTTACATCCGCCATCTTTTCCCATATAAACAACTCTGGCTGTAGCGAAGGACTAAAGCCCTTTAGTGCTGCCGGATTCATCAAAGGTGTTACAAAGCCGTTACGAACCAGCTCCGGTCTGGCCGTTGCTATCATCTTGCCCTCGAGGTCAAAAAGCTCCATATCTACCCCGTTTTCCATAGCTAAGGTTTGCATTAACTCCGTCAGCCCCTTGTCCGCATTTTTTAATTCCTTTACCTGAAGTGCCTCTGGACGGCTTTCTACATAATGCAGTATATTCTGCTCATATATACCCTGCAAATAGCGGATTCGTCGCAATTCATCTTCACGATATTTCCGGCTGATGATCGAAATCGTTACCGCTCCTACCATGAACAAGGCCACAAACACCACGCTCAAAATCGCCAAATTCACTTTTGTCCTTATGGTGAGATTAAACAATTTTCGCTCGAGGCGCATTTTCCGTGGCCCCGCCTGAATAAAACTAAACAGCCTGATGCACAGGTAAATTAAAAACACGATAGCCAGCACATAACTGAATAAGGACACAATATGAATCAGCAGGTTGCGCTGATAATTAACCATAATCCAATCTTGTGGTCCCGAGCGATGAATCAATAGTGAATTTTGCCACGATTCCTTAAACTGGTACTCACCTGTCCTTGTGTTGGGTGTGCTCATTCGGTAGGGTAAAATACGGGCACCACCCCAGGATACCAGATCGCCTTTATGATATAAACCATAACTGTACTGATCAAAATATTGCTGATCGGTGGCATTGTATTCCTTGGCCCAAAAATTGGCCTGACGATACTCCTGTTGCACTGGCGCTAAGGTCAGTTCTATGCCGATATAGCCCTCCAAACTATCCTTGTAGCGCATAGGCACGGCAGCGAAATAGAGTGCATTATAATCTGTTTCGGGAGGCAATGCGGTAAAACCGGAGCGTACATCTATGTTATTGTCTTGCGCTATGGCCAAAAGGTATTCGCCCAGGCTATCATCGGTGCCAATACTCTTCCACGCAGCATCATAGAGGTGCGTACGTATCTGGTACTTCGTCTGTTCTTCTTTAAAATAATGCTGTAGCAAATGAAAATGCAGGAGATCGCTGCCTGAACTTTCTGCCTGTCGCCAATAACGATAGGCCAGGCTATCGCCTGGCAGGGACGACTGTAGCTGAAAAAAATCAAGCGCGAGTTGCGCGTCATCCTTTTGCTCCTTTTTAACTGCAAATACCTGTCGGAGTTGCTTCTCCTTACTATAGTTAAAATAAAATACTTCCATTGCCACCAAGGCACAAAGCCAGGCAAACCATATGTAATTACGGGCCGAATTGCTAAAATAATTGCTGGTATGATTCAGGTAAATGGGTTTTCCCATGCCGTTTACCAGCAGCAGGCAAAGCATACCCACCACCATCATGATCAGTAGATAGCCCGTATTGCCTTCCCTTTCCACCAGAAAAATGTATAGCAAGCTCACTGTTAGAAACACACCATAGCGAAACCAGTATGATTTACGGATACTTTGCAGTATCCTGTCGGCATACGCCAACAGTAGCACCATGTTAATGGTAGACAAAGTAATCAGATATAGGCCCAAGAAGGTAAAAACCGTCAATCGACTAAAATCGCTTACCTCGAAAGATATTTTGCTATCAATAACCATTTGATAGGTTATGGATCCGTGTACCGCATAAATATTGATGATTAGGAAAGGAGCGAGGAGCAACTTAAGCCAAAAGTCCGCACGTGGATGGCGTACAATCTTTACCCTTCGGAAGGGTATATACACAATAAAATAAATCAAGACCCAGGTCGTAAACACGACGAATAAATAAAGGCTACCAAACGACTGAAGATAAGTGGAGGCAAATATTTCCGGATTGAATATTTTACTATTCCTGAACCCGGCGGGTAAGTACAATGGCAATAATATCAGAAACGCGATGCAAAAAGTTATTAATGCATACCAACCGTAAATCGGATATTTTCGCTTACCTATACCGATACACATACGGTGTACCCAGGCAAACAACAGCAGAGCGGTGACGAGACTGCCCAACCAACTCATCCATCCAGCTTTAAAATTTTGTATCGGATCGTTAATAAAATCCAACGAAAACAATTCTTTACCGGTTCGGCTTTTTACCAGATAAGTCCCTTCACCCGGTGGCATTACCCGCACGTCTGAAGTTTTTACTTGCGGATCTGCTACAAAGTTATTTTGCAAAAATTTGTTCTCCAGGGGATAATGGTACGCAATAGGTATTAAGGTGAGCGCGCTAAGCGGCGCTTCTCCGGGAAGGGCCACTGATTCCAGAGGCCAGGACTGCACAAAATAATGCCCGTAGCCGACTTGCAGGATGCGCCCTGCTGCTACCGAGTCAGGTCGTCTAATCAGCCATTCCGGCGGACAGACTTCATGGGAGGACCAGGCCTTTAGTTCATCTGCCGCCAGGATAAACAGGTAATAACCGGGAAAAGCGTCAGGACCCAATTCGTTCCTGTAAAAAGCTTCAAAATGCCCCGCTTGCCGGTCCTGTTTTAACTTAGCCCTCCTTTGCGCCACATCCTGTGCCACACGGTTCGTGACGCGCTTAGGGTCCTGTGCCCCCTTTTCATACTGATAAGCAATTAGGGTCACCAGGCAACAGAGCAAAAGCAAAAGCACCTGCTTAGGAAAGGGAAACTGATTCCCTCCTTTAAGTAACTTTTGCCTGATACGCTTAAGCCTGATAGGAATTGCAATCATGGTTGCTGTAGCCTTAATTTATGTTTTACTTCGTTCCATACAATGTCCATTTCTTCAAGGCTCATATCCGCCAACTGTTGTCCCCTGGCGCCAACAACAGCCTCCATTTCCTGAAAGCGCTGTATAAATTTCCTGTTGGTGCGCTCCAGGGCTTCCTCCGGATCTACATGAATAAAACGGGAATAGTTGATTAAAGAAAACAGCACATCGCCAAATTCTTCCTCTATGTCATGATGATTACCCATAGAAATAGCCTCATTCAATTCCAGAAGCTCCTCCTCTACTTTCTTCAACACTTCAGCGCTGTCATGCCATTCAAAACCCACCTGTTTTGATTTTTCCTGCAGGCTCACCGCCTTATTCATAGCCGGCAAACCTTTGGGTATGCCACTAAGCACAGATGCGCGACCTTCCTTTAGTTTTAGTTTCTCCCAATTCTGCTTCACCTCTTCGGCGTCTCCTACTTGCGTTGTACTATAAACATGCGGATGTCGGCGTACGAGTTTGTTCCCCACCGACTCAATAACGTCGCCGAGGGTAAATTGCTGCTGCTCGCTGCCTATTTTACTGTAAAATAAAAGATGCAGCAGCAGATCGCCCAGCTCCTCCTTTATACCGTCCCAGTTTTCGGCGCTTATGGCCTCTGTAAGTTCATACAATTCCTCTACCGTCTGGGGCCTCAGTGACTGAAGTGTTTGTTTTTTATCCCAGGGACACTTTTCCCGCAATTCGTCCAGAATCCGGATCAGTCGTTCCAATGATTGCGCGTAGGCCATAATGTAAGGGGGTTAAAGAATCCAATAGTTAAATATACCTTTTATCATGCA
This sequence comes from Taibaiella helva, assembly GCA_040393285.1. Lineage (GTDB taxonomy): Bacteria > Bacteroidota > Bacteroidia > Chitinophagales > Chitinophagaceae > Taibaiella > Taibaiella helvus_C. The sequence continues at coordinate 12,032 of JBEBUO010000059.1, forward strand.
ATATTATAATGATTCGGCAAGGGGTACAAAAAATCGATGAAATATTCCTGTTCCCGCCTGTGCTGGTTATAGCCTATTGCGTTTTGTCAAAACAACAGCACCGCAGTTTGTAGCCCTATCTTACAACCTGCGCTTGCCTGCACATCAAGGATAGGAGTAGTTTAAAATTTTTTTTTGAAAATCGGATTGCTTGCCTTTATTTTGCGCCCGGAGAGCTGGCAGAGTGGTCGATTGCGACGGTCTTGAAAACCGTTGACTGTAACAGGTCCGGGGGTTCGAATCCCTCGCTCTCCGCTG
>JBEBUO010000060.1:0-12240 GCA_040393285.1 Taibaiella helva
CCCTTAAGTGTAAATGATGACTATGACTTTGCGGTGGTAGATATCACCACCACCGGGTGCGAGAACTTGAGTTCGGCTAATGTCGTGGCCTGCAATTTTAACAACAATAATCCCGGGAGCAATGTAAATGGGGTAATTGGCATTAATAGTACCTCCACGATGCCGTTTGTAGCTTCCGGATCTTTTGGCAATTCTTTTTGCCAGCAAATAGACGCGGCCGCGGGAGATGAGTACCTCATTATGATCAGTAACTTTGGCGATTACGTAACCGGCGGCATCAGCTCGGGTTTTACGATTGACTTCACGGGCAGTACGGCGGTGTTTAATGAACCGCCTGCACCTGAACTGGAGCAGATCCTTCCCCAATGCGATGTATCTGAGAGCGTAACGATCCAGCTCAACGATAATATTACCTGTGCTTCCATTGCTACTAACGGAAGCGATTTCACCATCAGCCCCTCTGGCTCTATCACCAGCGCAGAAGGCGTAAACTGTACAGGTACTACCGGCTACACGAACCGGATAACGCTAAACTTTGGCAGCCCCCTACCCAACAATGATTATACAATAATAGCGCAAACAGGATCAGACGGTAATACGCTACTGGGCTTGTGCGGTGCCGAACTGGAACTCCCTGACCAGCTTAACTTTCATGTGGGCATTGATCCTGTTCAGTTTGCCTCTATCGACTCCCCGGCTTGCCAGATACTGACAGTACACCTCAACACTGCCGTGGCCTGTAATACGATAGCGCCTAATGGGTCGGACTTTATCTTGGTTGGCCCGTCTACCGTACCCATTACATCGGCAGTGGGAACCGACTGTGGCAACGGATTTACCCAGGCTGTAGCCATTACCCTGGCCACGCCTATAGCTGTAGACGGCTTATATAAAATAAGGGCGCAGCTGGGACAGGACGGCACTACCCTGGCAGATACCTGTGGACGGATACTACCTATTAATGCGGAAATTCCTTTTTATGTAAAGTCATTTAACGGCCTGCTCTCTGCCCTACCCGACAGTACCATATGCAACATAAATTCCATGGTAGACCTGTATGCCATCAACAACGGGCCTGTACCGCCTTCGGGCTTTAATTATCAATGGTCACCTGCATCGGGGGTAACCAACCCTAACGTATTGAACACTCAGGCCATCATTCAGACCCCTATTGCTCATTATGTATTGAGTACTATTGATGCGAATGGATGCTACCTGAGGGATTCTGTAACAATAAAGGTAGTACCGCTCAATGCTGGCCTTAATCCCACAACTGCTGAATTATGTATTGGTGACGGTGTCATTCTGGAAGCCTCCGGTGCTGAAAGTTATAACTGGTATGACAATAGCTATTTTACAGGCACACCTGCAGATCTGAGTTGTAGCTCCTGTCCCAACCCTGTAGCGTCACCTGAGGATGGGGGCAGCCATACCTTTTACGTGATCGCTACCAGCAGCGCCGGCTGCAAAGACACGCTTACCGCCCAAGTGCTGGTACACCCCAAACCCGAAGTACAAGTGCTTCCGGCAGACACAGTAATTAAATACGGCGAAAGTGTAACGCTGTATGCTACAGGTGCCCAGGATTATTTCTGGACACCAAGCGGGAGCCTGACAAGTGCTTATGGCCCTGAGCCCATGGCCACCCCCTTAAAGCCTACCGATTATGTGGTGACCGGTACCAATCAATTTGGCTGCCCGGATACAGCAATAGCACGTGTGGATATAGACTATACTAACCCCAGACTCATCCCATCTGCCTTTACACCTAACGGAGACGGGCTGAATGATGAGTTCAAAATAGTACATCTTCAATTTGAGAAGGTTCTGGCTTTCCAGATATATAACCGTTACGGTCAGCTGGTATTTGAAACCACCAATGCTACGGAAGGATGGGACGGTACGATAAAAGGTAGTCCCGCAGCCGCAGATACTTATTACTATTTTATACAACTCGGCTTCCCCGACGACCGCACTGAAATATATAAGGGCGATTTGACCTTGATACGTTAGCACACACCTGTACACCATAAGAACGTCCTCCTAAAAAGCGGAGGACGTTCTCTTTTTATTGCCAAAGAGACCGATTCAGGAGTTAAAGGACAAACTCTTTTCGTTACTCACTTCCATCAATGGGATGGTTTCCACGTCTACCAATTTATTCTTAATGGCGTAGAGAATAATGCCACTCATATTGCGCACCCCCATTCGCTCCACCAGTTTTTGCCGGTGAAAATCTACCGTTTTTTCACTGATAAAAAGCTCGTTACCGATTTCCTTTGCCGTAAGCTGCCGGCATATGAGGCGAATAATCTCCAGTTCCCGAACGGAAAACTGATGTGTCTGCCTTATTTTCAGGTTATCAGGATTTCCTTTGGAGAAGTGATCCAGAATAATTTTTACGGCATCAGGCGTGTAAAAATCATCCCCTTCCATAACTGCTTGTACCGCACGCAGATAAACCTCCGCCTGTTCTCCCTTGAACAGCAATCCCTTACACCCAGACTTAAAGATGTTCATGGTCCCTTCTTTTAAACGAAAATCGGAGATGGCCAGTATTCTCACGGCCGGAATCAGCTTGACGATGCTTTTAATGAGTTCTATGTTCAGTTGACCAGTGGTGGTTACATTCACAATCACCAGATCGGGTTCCAGCTCCGATACTTTAGCCAGCAAGCCACCATAAAAATCATCTACGCTATGTATTTCATAGTCGGTATGCTGCTCCAGGTAGTAAGTAAGCCCGGCAATGAACAAAGGAATATCATCAATTATAAGCAGTTTCTTCATATCGTTTATTGGTTATTGTCCTGCCCTATGTGCATCAGGAACGCCTTAATTGCTGACGTTCCTGTGGTTTCGAAATGTTCCTTTCTAAAAATTTTGCTAAGAACTGATTTTTTCTCGGCTATTCCTATAGGCAATATTACGGTTAAAACCATCATTTCTACCATAATAAATTATGTATCATGGTATTATCACTAAAGATCTATGGCTTTTCATATTGCTAATACCTGCAAGAGTGAGGAATTTTGAAGCTGGATACTTGTAGCTGTTTGGTACGGCTCCGGTATGCACGCTTTCTTCACTCACCAATTCCAAAAAACATTCAATGCTCATGAAAAACACTACATTAAAAAGCAAGCTGTTACACACTGCTGTCGCTTTATTACTCACTGGCCTTATGGCCATACCCTTTGATAGCTCCGGGCAGCAAATGGTACGAAAATACGCAAGCCGACAAGCTTACGAAATCTCCGGATTAGCTGTGGGCAGTAGTACTTCCAACAGGGCACTGGCGGTGGACACAGACCCCCAGACTTCTGCTAATATGACCGTAGGAGCTGGTCTTTTAGCTTCTACTTCGTTTTATCTTGATTTCAATCCGGATCCGACAGCTAACAGTACGTACGCCGCCACTATTCCGGCCAACACCCCCATTACGATTAAATTCACGGCACCCGCCGGTTTGCTAAGCCTGGGTTCGGGTATAGAGGTGCAAGCCATCACTAATTTATCCAGAAACGGCTCTGGTCAGGAAGTAGGACATACTAATGTAGGCACTGCCGTGAGCGGCGCCGCGCTCTTAGCCCTACTCAGCGGAGAGGGGCAGCAGGAGCTTACCCTTACACCTTCGGCAGCTTACCAGGGCATTCGCATTACACTCAACGGCGGGTTGATAGGTGTAGCTATCGGTACAGATGTGTTTGGTGCCTACATTATGGAGCCGGCCACAGGCAATATAAACTGTGACGACCGCATTGACGTATTGTATGGTGTTACCTCCAATAGCCTGGCCAACCTGGCCACCGGCCTGGGTTCCATCAACAACCCGCTTCATGTCATGGACGGCGATGCGACCACATTTGCACAGATGAATATGGGGGCAGAAGTGCTGAATGCCACTTATATCAATACCGTATTCAACTCCCTATCCAAAGAAGGTGATGAAATCAGCCTGATTATCCAGGATGCTACGGCCAGTCTCCTGACCGTAGGTCTCCTCACCAATTTCCAGATCAGGCTATATAATGGTCCTACCCTTACCAAGACCATTACCAACGATCCTAGTTTGCTTTCCCTGACGCTCTTACAGGGAGCCTCAAACATCTACACCTTAACTGCCCGGATCGACGATGCCGTTTTTGACCGAGCCGAAGTGATATTCGGAGGTGCCGCAAGTGCATTAGACGGGCTAAGGATATATGAAGTGAACAGGAAAGCCGCTACCCCTACCTTGACGGCAGCTGAAGAGGACATATATGTATATGAAGGACAAAGCGCAACGCTGTCGGCCACTCCTGGAGCCGCCGGCGACCTTGTAGGCTGGTATGATGCTGTAGAAGGCGGTAATACAGTAACCAACCCCTATCCCACATCGCTTGGTGACGGCGGTACTACAGTAGATGTATTTGCTACTGCTATACGCAATGGCTGTAACGAAAATTCTGATTTTGTAGCGGCCCATATTCACATTATAGGGTTTGATACGGAGACACCTGCAGATGGCACGATAAATACACCTTACAATGGTTCAGTAGCTGTTACAAACGTTACCACAACGCCGAATCCGGGTAATTATGCATACACCATCGTCTCCGGCACCCTGCCTGACGGCATTACGATGTCGCCCACTACAGGCGAGCTAAGCGGTGATCCCACTACCGTAGGCACCTTTACCTTTGAGGTACTGATCACCGATACAGGAAACGGCGGCATTGAGGTAGGCACCTTTACCCATGTGATTAATATTGACATGCCACTTCCTATTACCGGCAACCAATTGCAGGCCACGCTTGAAAAGGGTGCAGTAATACTTGCCTGGACCACCTATAGTGAGCAGAACAATGAAGGTTTTGCTATTGAACGCAGTGCTGACGGCCGGTCATTCGCCGCCGTAGGTAAGGTAGGTACACAAGCACCTGATGGCAACAGTGCAGACAAACTACAATATCAATTTGCGGACAAATTGCCCTTAGCCGGCCATAATTATTACCGTGTGAAGCAATCAGACTTTGACGGCAAGACAAGCTACAGCAATGTGGTTTTGATTAACGTAGCTAGCCCAGACGAGATACGCATTTTTCCCAACCCGGCCAAAGACCAGGTAAGCATATCGGGTAAGCATATCGACAGGGTAATCGTATATAACCTACTGGGCCAACGCGTACTGGATACCAGGGTTACGGATCAGGTACTACAGCTCAACACGACACAGTTGCCAGCTGGCAGTTATAGCCTTCAGGTCATCACGGCCGAAGGTAGTAGCGCTCATAAGCTGATCATCAGGTAATCATCACCTACAGATGAGTAAGCATAAGAAGATCTCGGGGCCTGGCCGGCCCCGAGGTTTTTTTTGTTTTACAAGATCCCCTATATTTACCCTGTCAACCTCCCATATCGGGAGGCTTTTTATCTTTAATTTTTTTAAATACGAACATGTACCAAACAATCCAAACAGACCTGAGTGAAGGTATTTTTACCATCACCATCAATCGTCCCGACAAGTTAAACGCCTTGAATAAAGATGTGATTGAAGAGCTTGGCCATGCATTAGAAGAAGTATACAACAACGATGGCATCAAGTCGGCTATGATTACCGGAGCAGGTGTCAAAGCTTTTGTAGCCGGCGCAGATATCACGGAATTTACAGACCTGGATGCAGTGGGCGGTGCTGCCCTTGCCCAAAAAGGCCAGGAGCTGGTATTCAGTAAAATTGAGCAAGCCCCCAAACCGATCATCGCGGCGGTAAACGGGTTTGCACTGGGGGGTGGTTGTGAACTGGCTATGGCCTGCCATTTCCGCACGGCAAGTGAATCCGCAAAATTCGGCCAACCTGAAGTCAACCTGGGACTGATACCCGGCTATGGCGGCACCCAACGGCTGGTACAGTTGATTGGCAAAGGCAAGGCCATGGAACTCCTGATGACCGCCGACATGATCAAAGCCGAAGAGGCGCTTCGCCTAGGCCTGGTAAACCATGTGTATAGCCCAGATTCCTTAGTCGCGGAGACCAGGGCAATCCTGCTGAAGATACAAACAAAGGCGCCTTTGGCTATAAATAAAGTGATTAGCTTGGTAAATGAAGCAGCCACGGTAAGCCTTTCCGGCCTGAATAATGAGATCAAAGCTTTTGGGGAATGCTTCGCTACAGAAGACAAAAAAGAAGGCACCGCAGCATTTCTCGAAAAGCGTGCGGCTGTATTTAGCGGGCAATAAACTTAGTCTGATTCCATAAAAAACTGCCGGACTTCTTATGAGTTACGGCAGTTTTTGTATATCTTTAAAATCAGCAGGCCAACGCCACACATCTTTTTATCCGTCTTACTTTGAATTGTAAACATTTTTTTATAATCTTGAGCAAAATTTTCAGCTACATGCAGAAAGGATTTCTACCTACCTTACTTCTTTTGTCTGCGGTATCACTTACCGTTTTACAGGGATGTAAAAAAGAAAGTGCTTTAGGAATTGACAACAACAAAGTGGTGAAAACACCCTTTAGCTTATATGCCGCCAATGCAGAAGGATGGCTGATCAAGACCACCGATGGCGAAAGGTACCAGTCTGTATTCCCACCCGATGGCTTTCCTATGCATTCGATCATGACCAGCGGTACCAACCTGCTGATCTTAAAGGAGAACCTGCACCTGAGCGAAAATGAGGGCAAGAATTTCAACCCTGTATTTTCGCTGGTGAGAAGATTTCCCTGGAGAAGCATGATGTATGACTATCCGGCTCATAACAGTATTTACATCACCACTACACAGCATAACGGGGTAGCCGTGAGCAAGGATAAAGGAAAAACCTGGCAGGTGGATTCGGCCTTTGCAGATGGTATTCCACCCGTGTACGAAATATCCAGCTTTGCAGGATTAGGTAATGGTAAACTATTTTCCTTTTCCAATATTAATAATGTACTATACCGAAAGGATAATGAAGGCGCCTCATGGACACCTGTGACCATGCAAGGCATGTTTCCTGTAGACGGTACCGAATTTTACCTTACTTCAAACAATACATTCCTGTATCTTACTGACTACAATGGCCTGGGCGGCGTATGGTACAGCGAAGATGAAGGCGCCCACTGGACCAGGTTTGGCCAGGGTAGCCTCCCTACCCGACACAAGTGGCTGAGTGCCACCTCGGTAAACCAGGGACAAACTTTCCTGGTAGGTACAGACTCTTTCGGGCTGTATCGTGTAGAGGGCAATAGCTTTACGGCCGCCAGCGGCGGGCTTGAAATGAACACGAGCGTGTACAGCGTCACCGAAAAGCGTAATGTCTACAAAAACGATGCGGTAAAGACTTATGTATTCATGGGTACCAACAAAGGCATTTACCGTAGTGAAGACGGAGGAGCTACCTGGGATAAGATGACCTTTGGTGAGTGGAACGGCAAATATGTAGCCACGTACTAAAGCCATCACCTATAGAACCGAATTTTACTGGTCTTGCATACGCAAATACTACCTATAATTTAATTAATTCTTAGCCTTTCGGCGGGTAAAGAATACCACGTGCTGTCTTTAAACAAAGGGCACGACCGTCTCTATCTGCCAGCATGCGTGCTCCATTATTTCTTTACCGTAAGCTGGCCTCCTAATAACATGCTGTTGCAATAAGCTTGCCAGCGGCTGCGTTTTTGCCCTTAACTGGTCTTCCAGGGCATTTTAAGGCTTATCTTTATCCTACAAAACCTGCCTTATGTCGAAAAAAGAAAGTCTGGCCCGCCAGTCCATTATTATAGAAGCACTGAGGAAAAGGCCGATGACGTTTACAGAAATAGGGGATAAGCTGGACTTGGAATCGGAAGTCAGGGGATACGATTACCGCATTTCGAAACGCACCTTCAACCGGGATGTGGAGGAAATCAGCTCCCTGTATCATATTGACATAAAATATGATTATGCACTGAGGGCCTATACCCTGGAGGAAGACCATGATACTCCTGCAAGCGAACGTCTGCTGGACGCTTTCAATACGTTTCATGCAGTACAGATTGGCGAGCAAATGGCGCCGTATTTCGAGGTAGAACGGCGCAGGGCCGCCGGGATGCAACACATCTTCCTCCTGATGCATGTGGTTAAAAAGAGACTCCAGGTGAATATTGTGTATCAAAAATTCCTTGCTGAGGACGCTGAAACAAGACGTGTAGCCCCGCTTGCACTGAAAGAATTTAAAAACCGCTGGTATCTTGTGGCACTGGATATGAAAGATGACAGGATAAAAACATTCGGGCTCGACAGGATCGTAGAGGTAATACCAGGCAAAGAACACTTTTCGGCTCCCGCAGACTTCAATCTGGAACGCATGTTTCGAAACTGCTTTGGTATTATCCTGCCCCGACAGGATAAGCCGCAGAAGGTAGTCCTGGCATTTGACCGGGAGCAGGGCAAATACATTCGGTCGATGCCCCTGCATCCCAGCCAAAGGGAGATTCCCCATGAAGGAGCAGACTATATCATCAGCCTCCGGATCAACCTGACTTATGACTTTCTGATGGAATTACGAAGTTACGGGCCACGGCTGAAGATACTGGAACCCCGGGAACTGATCGAAGACATGAAAAACGACCTAAGCGCAACATTGGCACATTACGAAGCGTAAACCTCCCTAACAAAGAACACCCGGAAATATTGCTATCTCCGGGTGTTGACCAATGTGTAGCGAGGTCAGGGATCGAACCTGAGACCTTCGGGTTATGAGCCCGACGAGCTACCGCTGCTCTACCTCGCGCTGTGAGGGCGCAAAGTTAAAGCTTTATTTTATCCTGACAAAATTTTTTAATCAATAAATTAAATAAACAGGAAGCACCTACCTTTGTCCGATCATGTCAACACCTTTCCAAGCCGGATTTGTTAATATCTTCGGGCCGCCCAATGCTGGCAAGTCAACCTTAATGAATGCCTTGCTCAACGACCATTTGGCTATTGTATCGCCCAAAGTACAAACTACCCGGCACCGCATTCTGGGTTTCTTAACCGAAGACCATTACCAGATCATTTTCTCCGACACCCCCGGCATCATCGATCCCAAATACAAACTGCACACCAAGATGATGCAGCAGGTACGAAGTGCTGTAGAGGATGCGGACATTGCCCTGCTGATGGTTGATGCGAAGGACGACCCGGAGGCTTATGCCCAAATGCTGGAACAACTGAACCTGAAAACAAAAAAGATACTGCTCCTGAACAAGATCGACCTGCTACCGGATGAAGCAGAGAGAAAACGCGTGACAGAGACCTTTGAAGCGCACTTAAAGCCCGACAAGACCTTGGCAATCTCCGCCCTGAAAAGAATCAATACCGAACTGATTATACCTGCCATCCTGGAATATTTGCCTCAATCACCTCCCTTTTATCCTGAGGATGACATCTCTGACCGCCCCACCCGCTTCTTCGTATCGGAAATGATAAGGGAGCAGATATACACCCTCTACGACCAGGAAATACCTTACCATACTGCCGTATTGGTACAGTCATTTGAAGACCTGCCTCATGTCACTAAAATACGGGCAGATATTATTGTTACCCGGGAAACACAAAAAATGATTCTGCTCGGTACAAAGGGCAGTATGATAAAAAAACTGGGCATCCAGGCCCGTGCGAACATTGAACAATTTCTGGATAAAAAAGTATACCTGGAGCTCTTCGTAAAAGTAAGACCTAAATGGCGTGAAAATGACACTTACCTCAGGGAGTACGGGTATTGACCTGACGGAATCGGTAAGCCTGGATGAGATCAGCCTCCCCTTTCCCAACATAAAACACATCAAACTAAGCATACTGCGCCTGGACCGGGTACACCCCGTGGTCTCAGGCAATAAATGGTTTAAACTAAAAGAAAACCTGCAACTTGCCCTTAATGCCGGTGCTTCGTCCCTGCTTACCTTTGGCGGCGCCTACTCCAATCACTTGTTGGCTACCGCAGCGGCTGCCCGGGGAGCAGGCCTGCATGCCGTTGGTATCGTCAGAGGTCTGCACGGAGCGGATAAAAGCACCCCCACCTTGCAGGAATGTGCGGCTTATGGAATGCAATTGTACCCCGTAAGCCGGGATACCTACCGGCTGAAGACGGATGTAGCTTACCTAAAGACGCTTTCTGAGCAGTTTCCCGGAAGCTATATCATACCGGAAGGTGGTCATAATGCAGCCGGCATAGCAGGTGCAGAAGCTATTGCCCGGTGGATACCCGCTACAGCCAGCCATGTACTGGTACCCGTAGGCTCAGGCACCACCATGGCAGGACTGGGCCGGGCGCTTCCTCCTCAGGTGCAGCTAAGCGGCATTTGTGCCATGAAGGGCGGCAGCTATTTACAGGCTATGCTGGCCACATACATACCGCATAACCGTTGGTCACTGATTACGGATGCGCACGAAGGTGGGTTTGCCCGGTACCACCCGGAACTTATCGGGTTCATGAACAGTTTTTTTGAGCAGCATCAGGTTCCACTCGATTTTGTCTATACTGCCAAAATGATGAAAAGGGTAATGAACCTGATTGAAGCCGGCTTTTTCCCGAAGGGAAGTCATTTGGTATGTGTACATACCGGCGGGCTCCAGGGCAACCGTTCTATTGCCCACCAGTTAACATTTACCTAAGAAAGTAAGCACCAAATTTCACAATTTACTACCTAAATCATTCTAAGAGAATTCCGTAAGTTTGAGCCATGAAGCAATCCGCTAAAGTCCTTTTGTTTTTCGTCCTTTGTTTTACCAGCTTTTTCACCATGTACGCACAGCCCAGCCTGCCCGCAATAGGAGCAGTTACGGAAAAGGGCATTAATATCCTGAGTTGGAATAACCCTTACGATCAGGGCTTACAATCTATTGCCGTACAGCGTTCTGCAGACAGTAACCTGAACTTTGTGACCATAGGTTATGTACCTAATCTGAAACAAGGGGTGCAAAGCTATGTAGATGCGCACCCTATGCCGGGCATGAATTGGTATCGCCTGATCATTATGTTCAAATCTGACATGGAATGGAAAAGTGACCTGGCCAAACTCATTGTGGACAGCGCTGCCATCGCCAGCCGGGGCGCATTACCGCCCAGCGACTCTTTGCAAAAACTCATCAACCAAATGGATGATGCAAGTGCCGTAAGCAACCTGAATACGGTATCCTACCCCAAATCCAGGTATGTGTTTACCAACCCCTTTACCGGCAATATCAATATAGAAATAGAGGATGCACTGAAGTATACCTATTCTCTTATTTTCTACGACCAACAGGAAAGGGAAGTACTGAAAATACCACGCATAGGCGAAAAAGTAGTGATCCTGGACAAGCGCAATTTTCAACGTACAGGCATGTATCGTTTTAAGCTGCTCCGGAATAAGGAGGAATTCGACAAGGGGTATATTACCGTGTACTGACGTTTACGCCCGGCTTAGGTCGCCTTACCCTGATTATAGCGGTATATTGTCGTGTTTTTTCTTCGGCATACGCACTACTTTGTTTTCCAGCATCTTGAAGCCATTGATAAGCTTCTGGCGGGTAACTTCAGGCACGATCACCTCATCAATAAATCCGCGTGCTGCCGCGCCATAAGGGTTGGCAAACTTCTCGGTATATTCCAGTTCCTTTTCCTTCCATTTGGCTTGAGGGTCAGCTGCCTCTGCTATTTCCTTCTTGAATATGATCTCAGCAGCTCCTTTTGCCCCCATCACCGCTATTTCTGCCGTTGGCCAGGCATAGTTAAGGTCAGCGCCAATGTGCTTGGAGTTCATCACATCGTACGCACCTCCGTAGGCCTTTCGGGTAATCACCGTGATCTTGGGCACGGTAGCCTCGCTAAGCGCGAAGAGCAGTTTAGCCCCATTCGTGATGATACCATTCCACTCCTGATCGGTACCTGGCAGGAAACCCGGCACATCAACCAAAACCAACAGGGGAATATTAAAGGCATCACAGAACCGGACAAAACGGGCGCCTTTTTTGGAGGAATTGATATCCAATACGCCCGCCATACTGGCGGGTTGGTTGGCCACAATGCCTATACTGCGCCCGGCAATCCGCGCAAAGCCGACCACGATATTCTCTGCATAATCCTTATGTACTTCCAGGAAGCTGTCGCTATCTGTCAGCTCCGTAATCACTTCCTTGATATCATATGGCTGATTGGGGTTTTCAGGGATAATGTGATTCAGTTGGGCACGTGTTTCATTTCCGGCCTCATAGGCATAAACCGGCGCATCTTCTTCGCAGTTTTGCGGCATATAACTCAGCAGCTGCTTGA
>JBEBUO010000061.1:0-12222 GCA_040393285.1 Taibaiella helva
AAAACGCCAAGGTAAACATTAAGGTAAGCCATAAGGATAAAATGATGCAGAAGTATGGCAAGAAAAAAACCCGTGGCTCCAAGAAAAAATAGAGACGGTTACAGCTGCTAGCCATGGTCAAGCCAATTGTAGTACAAAGATACTTTGTCCCTGCCTTTACATCCGTGCCACCGGCATTTTTATATCATGATAGAATAAGAAACGCCAGCCTTCAGCGGCTCCCTGCGTGGCCCACTGCTGGCGGAGTTCCATAGCCTTTTTACCATCATAGTCATACTTGGCCACGTATTTCATCTTCATTTGCTTGTATTGTGGTGCCTCATCACCCCCATAAAAAAGGAGTCCTTCTTCTGACTCAATTTTAAAGACCAGATGCTCCGGGCAGTGACCATTGGTATGTTCAAAATGTATGTACTCATCAATGGTTCCCCTTTCCCCCTGCAACCACGACACACGCGGATGATCTTCCAGTACACGCAGTTCATCTGTAAAATAAGAGGGGAAACCCTTTTGCCGGGCAAAATCCATTTCGGGGCGGTACACATAGAAAGTGGCATTGGGAAATAGTTCCATATTAATGCCACCCGCGTGATCCTTGTGCAAATGAGACATCAGTACTTTCGTCACATCTTCGGGGTGAATATGATGCTTGTCTAAATTACCGGCCAGGTGACCGTGCCCGTCAGGATGATTGAAACCCAGGCCGGTATCCAGCAGCAGCACGTCCCGGTCATTGACCACGGCAAAGGGCTGCACTTCAACGAGAAGCGAACCGGTGCTGCGGTCATTCAGTTCATCTGCCTGTTGATCAAAGGGTTCGAATATTTTATCGCGACCTACGGTAAAGGTGCCTTCGGAAAGAGGAAATATCTGTGTCATAAAATGCTGTTAGTTCAGATCTCAGGTGAAAACACCACCACACCAAAAAAGATTGGGGTCTCATTGCTAAATCTTAACTTTGCCTTCCAATACATATTTGCATGAATCCTCAAGACCGTTATGCCCTGAGAGGGGTATCTGCACAAAAAGAAGAAGTACACAAAGCAGTGGCAAAGTTAGACAAAGGTTTGTTTCCTAAAGCCTTTTGTAAAATTTATCCCGATTATTGGGGCAATGACCCGGATTACTGCAATATTATGCATGCCGACGGAGCAGGTACCAAGTCGGTATTGGCCTATATGTATTGGAAAGAGACAGGCGACCTGAGCGTATGGAAAGGCATTGCCATCGATTCGATTGTGATGAACATCGACGATATGCTTTGTGTGGGTGCTACCGGTCCGTTTACTTATTCCTCTACCATTGGTCGCAACAAACACCTGATTCCTGGTGAGGTCATAGCCGAACTCATCAACGGCTCCCAGGAATTCTTCGACACCCTGGCCTCCTATGGAGTTACCGTGCAATTTATGGGTGGCGAGACGGCAGATGTGGGCGACGTGGTCCGCACTGTAATTGTAGACGGCACAATGGCGGCACGTATGCCCCGGAGTAAAATTGTGACTACCGATGGCATTCGCCCGGGTGATGTGATCGTTTCCTTTGCTTCCTATGGACAGGCAGTGTATGAACAGGCCTACAATAGTGGCATGGGCAGCAACGGGCTCACCAGCGCGCGCCACGAATTACTGCACCACGATTATGCCGGCCTGTATCCCGAAAGTGTGGATCCGGGGCTACCCAAAGAAGTGGTATACAACGGGAAGTACAAATTAACGGATGCTACAGAAACCCCACTTGACGTAGGTAAACTCATTCTCTCCCCTACCCGCACCTATGCTCCGCTGGTACTGCAAATATTACAACATCATTTTGATCGCATTCACGGCATTGTTCATTGTAGTGGTGGCGGGCAGACAAAATGCCTGCATTACCTGCCCGACGGGCTCCGCGTGGTGAAGCATAACTTGCTGCCGGTGCCACCGCTTTTCCGTATGATACAGGAAGCTGCCGGCACCTCATGGCAAGAGATGTATCAGGTCTTTAATATGGGTCAGCGCCTGGAGATATTTACCGATAAAGATACGGCCGAACATCTTGTAGACATTGCCCATGGCTTTAATATCGAAGCGCAGATAAGCGGCTATGTAGAAGCCGCGGAGAAAAACAGCCTCCTGATAGAAAGCGAATTCGGACAATTCGAATACTAGCGTCATCCTCCCTCCATTCATAATTAATCACTAACCGAAAAAAGACTACAGCCCACTTACCATTATTATTACCGCTACAATGCAATTGACCAACATACAAAAGGCGACCAAAGGGGAATTAAGTGCTCAGTTTACAGATACAGACATACAGGAATTATTAATCGACAGCAGGAAAGTGGTGAACCCCGCGCAGGCCATGTTTGTCGCCATAAAAGGGACACACAGAGACGGACATAGTTTCATTGCTGATGCATACGCCAAGGGTTTGCGGCATTTTATGGTTTCCACACTACCCGATACCGCCCGTTTTTCCGATGCCGTGTTTCTTTTGGTACCGGATACCTTACATGCCCTGCAACAGATTGCGGCTACACACCGACACCAGTTTAACGTACCTGTTATCGGTATTACGGGTAGCAACGGTAAAACGATTGTAAAAGAATGGTTGTTTCAATTACTCTCTGATGACTACCAGGTAGCAAGAAGTCCTAAAAGTTACAACTCCCAGATAGGAGTACCACTTTCCGTATGGAAAATGCAGGACAGCGATACACTGGGCATTTTCGAGGCAGGCATTTCTCAGCCAGGCGAGATGGAGCATTCAGAAAAGGTAATCAAACCCGATCTGGGCATTTTTACCAATATAGGGGAAGCCCATAGCGAAGGCTTTATGAACATGCGGCAAAAGATTAATGAGAAACTGATCTTATTCCGTAATGCAAAAGAGTTGATTTATTGCAAAGACTACCATGAGCTGAATGAATGCGTGGTTCAATATAGAAACCAGATCAGAAATGCAGACACGGACCAGTTGAGGCTGTTTACCTGGTCGCAAAAAACAGAAGCCACCTTGCGCATCCAGGAAATAGCCAAGGAAAACAACCAGACCCGTATTTCGGCAAGGTATGAAGATCGTGACCTTCAGATACGGATCCCGTTCAGCGATAATGCTTCAGTTGAAAATGCCATACACTGCTGGTGTGTATTGCTACAGATGGGCATGGCCGACGAACGGATCGCCGAAAAAATGGGACACCTCCAACCCGTAGCCATGCGATTGGAACTGCTACAGGGCATTAATAATTGTACCATCATTAATGATACCTACAACTCTGACCTCACCTCCCTGTACATTGCGCTCGACTTTCTGGAACAACAGAAACAATACCTCAGAAAAACGGTGATCCTTTCAGACATGCTGCAAATGGGCAAGCCCGACAGCCAGTTGTATGAAGAGGTGGCCCAGCTTGTGGTGAATAAGAATGTACACCGTATTATCTGCATCGGACCTGCCATTTCAAGACACAAAGCTATTTTCAGGGCACATAAAAAGCTAAGAAGTATTTTCTTTAAATCGACAGCCGATTTCCTGAAAAAGCTACATATGATCACCTTTGAACATGAGACCATACTGCTCAAAGGTGCCCGTAGTTTCAGGTTTGAAAAAATAGAGAAATTACTCGAACAAAAGATCCATAAGACGGTACTGGAAATCAACCTCACCGCCCTACAGCATAACCTGAATGTGTACCGTTCCTTACTGCCGCAAAAAGTAAAGCTAATGGCTATGGTAAAAGCCTACTCCTACGGCAGCGGAAGCTTTGAAATCGCCAATATGCTGCAATTTGCAGGAGTAGATTACCTGAGTGTAGCCTATGTGGACGAGGGTGTGGCATTGCGTAAAGCAGGCATCACGGTACCGATTATGGTCATGAGTCCGGAAGCCAGTGCTTTTGACCGCATGATCTCCTGGAACCTGGAACCGGAACTATTCAGCATAGATTCTCTGGAACGGTTTACAGACATTGCACAAACCCTCAATGTAACACACTATCCCGTACATATCAAGGTAGATACCGGCATGCACCGGCTGGGTTTTATGGAAGCAGAAATCCCTGAGTTGCTTGAAGCCTTATCTACCAACACCGCCGTAAAAGTAATCAGCATCTTCAGTCACCTGGCGGGTAGCGATGATGCTTCCTTCGACCTGTTTACGAAACAACAGGCAGATATTTTCGAGAAAATGAGCCTTCAGCTGATCACCGGTCTCGGATATAAACCGATGCGTCATTTGGTAAACTCAGCAGGTATTACCCGCCACCGCGAGCTTTATTATGATATGGTACGCCTGGGTATCGGCCTGTATGGTATAGACAGCAGCAGTAAAGTACAGGGACAACTACAAAATATCAGCACGTTAAAAACAACCATAGCACAAATAAAAGAACTGGCCGCAGGCGAAACCATTGGCTACGGTCGAAAAGGCAACTTACCCGCACCGGGCAAGATAGCCACTGTAAGCATCGGCTATGCCGATGGCTACTTCAGGGATTTTGGTAACGGGAAGGCCTACATGCTCGTCAAAGGTCAGCAGGCACCCGTAATCGGCTCTGTATGTATGGATATGTGTATGCTTGATATCAGCCATATACCCGAAGTGGCGGTAGGCGATGAAGTTATCGTCTTTGGCGCGGATTTACCTGTCAGCCAACTGGCTTCCTGGGCACATACCATACCCTATGAAGTCTTGACCAGCATTTCGCAAAGGGTAAACCGAATATATGTAAATGAATAAAATATCGCACCAAAAAGCCCTTAATAGTTAATTAGCTCAGCGCTTCGGCCCTACCCAACAGAAAAAACACAAATTCCGTCTTTGTATAATAAAATAGTTTGATTATTATTGTGCGTTCATAATCCGCTTAAAAATCTTCAAGAAGAATGATGCGTAACCCACGTTTAGCCTTAATGGCAGGTGCTTTTTTATTGCTTTCCACAGGATTTGTGGCCTGTAATAAATATAGCCCGGATGAGCCCTTGCCCACTCCTTACACGCAAACGCTTTTCATAGGCAGTGACAATCAGATCGTTTATGGGTTGGATCCGGAGACGGGGAAAAGGAAATGGCAGGCCTCTGTAGACGGTGCTGTAAAAGCCACACCTGTAGTGCTGGGAAATGCCCTGTATGTGGCTACCATCAAAGGGAAGCTCTACAAGCTTGATCTCCAATACGGCAAGGAGTTGATGGATCCGGTTAACCTTTCCGGCGCTATCATCGGTACCCCGCTGATATATGAAGGCAACCTGCTGGTCCCTGCCGGTAATAAACTGGTATATGTAAAAGCAGATAACCTGGAGGAAATATGGAGCTACGACCATGGCGCGCCGATCACCACCTCCCCCACCACACATAACATTGCAGGCGTAGACGATAGGGCTATTTTCTTAAGTAGCTTAGATAATAAGATCGTGGCTTTAGATCATGATGGTGAACCTCTTTGGTCCTTCGAACCTGAGCTGGCCGGTAGTTTTCAGTCCTCCCCCTGCGTTGTGAATGACAGCTTTTTGTATGTAGGCAACGACAATGGTAACCTGTATGCGCTTCGCACGCAGGAAGGCACCCTGCATTGGACCTTTACCACTCAGGGCCGCATTCAAAGCTCACCGATTCATATCGGCGGTAATGTACTCGTGGGAAGTGATGACCGAAACCTGTACTCTGTGGATTCAGCTACCGGTTTGCTGCGCTGGAAAATACTTACGCAAGACAGGGTGGTTTCTTCACCGGTGGTGTATGACCAGTTTGTATACTTTGGCAGCTATGATGGCCGGATCTATTCTGTGGATATCATTGACGGCACCCTCAACTGGGAAAGCCTTAGCTTTGGCCTGATCAAATCATCACCCGTAGTGTATCGGGGCAATATCTATATCGGAAGCTTTGACAAGAACCTTTTCTGCCTGGATGCAGGTACCGGTATGCAAAGATGGGTCTATAATGTGGAAGGACAAATGGAAACCTCACCCATTATTGATAGCGTAGGTGGCGCTGCTATTCCCTCCATTTCGGGCAATTACCGATATTAGTAAATACAATAACCTTACTCATAAAAAAAGCGGCTGTTGCAGTCGCTTTTTTTATTTTGAGAAACAGAAACATTTTCCTTACTTAGTAGTGTATTCAAGTATCTTTAATCTTACAATCACGACCTATGTTACAAATCGGAGACGAATTCCGTCATCAGTTTTCCTACACCCAGGAAGACGTGGACGGCTACGCCAGGGTAAGCGGTGACACCAACCCCTTACACATTGATCCTCAAGCTGGCAAAGACAGCATGTTCGGGCGCAACATCATTCACGGCTTTCTGGGAGCCAGTGTATTTACGAAAATATTTGGTGCCCTGTGGTACGTGGATGGGCATGTGTACCTGAGCCAGCAAATGAAATGGCTCAAGCCCATGTTTACGGACCACGAATATGAAGCCGTAGTGCGGGTAAAAGAGATCTTTCCTGAAAAGAACAGGGTGCTCTACGAATGCCAGGTGCTGGACCCGGCTACCGGCGACATCACCATTACCGGGGAAGCCTTGCTGATGAACAAGAAACAGTACGTGTGGAGCTGATATCAATCCCCTCTTCTATCCAATCAATTGAGCAGTGCCATTCCAGGTGCTGCTCTGTTCTTTAATACTGTTCCCTATCCGGTTTCTCCATCCATTCCCTAAAAACCTGAATCGCCTCCCGCTTATCCATCTCCATCATGGGAATCGTTCTATCGCTAACAGGCAATTTCAACTCCTCGTAGATAAACGAATCATCGAAACCGCAATCGGCGGCATCTTGTCGTGTATTGGCATAAAAAACCCTGTCTGGTCGCGACCAGTAAATAGCGCCCATACACATAGGACATGGCTCGCATGACGTAAAAATGTCACAACCTGTTAACTGGTAAGTCTGCAAACGGGTACAAGCGTCACGTATAGCCATCACTTCCGCGTGTGCGGTAGGGTCATTCTGAATCAGCACACTATTCCAACCCCTACCCACAATCTGCCCCTCCTTTACCACCACACAGCCAAAAGGCCCGCCATGACCGAGGTCCATATGTCGCCTGCTGAGGCGAACAGCCTCATGCATAAAATTCTCCTGTTCTTTACTCATCGTGTTCGGTATAAAATTCGACATAAAAATAAGCTTATCAGCCGACATACCGGCCCGGCAAGCAAACGCCTTTCCATTAAAAACCAGGCCGCCACAAAAAGAGAATCCGGGCTACGGTTAGCTACGCTGGAGAGGGCAATCAAAAATTAGGATTATTGTTAGGCAAAAGACGGGTAATTACGTATTTTGCGTGGCTAAACCTCTTAATCATACAGCTTAGCTTATATCAATGCTCAAAGTAGGCGTTTTTGGGGCCGGCCGGCGCGGACAGCTCCATATGCAACAATGGCTGGACATACCAGGCATTCAATTAGTGGGCTTTTTTGATCCCGATCGCAAACTTGCCCAAAAAGTAAGTGACGATTTGGGTATTCGCCATATGGATCACCCTGAAGCCTTAATACAAGCTGCCGAGGTACTGGGTATCGCCAGCCCTACTCCTACCCATTTTCAAATTGCAAAAGACAGCCTTCAGCAATCCCGGCATTTGTTCATTGAACAACCAATGACCCGGACAATTGAGGAAGCGAAAGCCCTGGTTAAACTGGTGACTGAAGCCGACGTCAAATGTAGCATTGCCCATGTGGAAAGTTACCAACCGGCCATTATGGGCCTCGACAGCTACCCTGTTGTACCGCAATATATTGAAGCCTGTCATTGGGTAACTTACAACAGACGTTCCGCTGCTCGCTCTGTAGTGGAGGACCTCATGATCAGGGATATAGAACTGATACTGCGTTTTGTAAAAGCCCCCGTACGAAGGATTACTGCCAACGGGGTGAAGGTAATGGGCAGCACGAGCGACGTCGTCACTGCCCGTATCGAATTTGATAATGGTTGCACCGTTAACCTTACTGCGAGTCGGGTAGCCCTAAAAGAAAAACGTAAAATGCGCTTATTTCAGGCAGACCACTATTATCAGATCAACCTCCTCGATAAGGAAGTAGCGCTTGTACGACGTGCAGATCGAAACGGCTTAGCTGATGCAGCCACAGACACCTTCCCGCAACCTTATCTGGAAGTAAACCCTATCCCTGTTCCGGCCAGCAGTAACGCCTTGAAGTCGGGGATGGAGGAATTTGCCCGGGCCATTATAAATAAGCAGCCCGTAAAAACCTCTGTATACGATGGATTAATGGCCATGGACATAGCCCATCAAATCATACAGAAAATGACCTTCCCCGCTCATCCGGCTTAAACTTATCATTGCCTTTTTATAGAAAAAACGAACCAAGACCGGAATGAGATTAAAACCTAAAAAAAGAAATGCCATCCTCGCACTTATAGCAGTAGATTATCTCTCTGCCATAGCGGCCTGGTTGATATTCTGGTTTTACAGACAACATTTTCTACACCAGGCACTTCCAGAAATATATCCTTATGAACGCCACTGGACGCTGCGGGATTATTTCATCTCGTTCATATGCATTCCCTGCTTCTGGACCGTAATGCACTACCTTTCGGGCGCCTATTTTGACCTGTACAGAAAGTCGAGGTTAGTAGAGATTTACCGCACGGTGATCATTTCCATTATTGGCACCCTGCTTGTGGGCATGATCGCGTTTTCCAATGATACCGGAAGTTTCCAGTATTTCATCGAGATTACTTCCTGGTATTTTATGACCCATAGCGTACTCCTGCTCATCGCACGGATGATGCTTTATAGAAAAGTAAAAGGAGACCTGATTCATGGACGCATTGCCTACAATACCCTGATTATAGGCGACAATGGGAAAGCGACCAACATCTACAGGGAAATCATGGACAACCCGAATGTACTGGGCAACAGGATTATAGGCTATGTGAACGTAGATGCACAGGCCCGCCCCATTAATGTAGCCGGACTTCACCCCCTGGGGCATCTCGACCAGCTGGAAACCATCATCGACGACAAACAGATTGAAGAAGTTGTTATAGCACTTGACTCATCAGAACATAAAACACTGGAACACGTATTGACCCGCCTAAGTTACCGATCGGTCATCGTAAAAGTGCTGCCCGACATGTACGATATTATTTCCGGTTCCGTACGTATCAGCAATGTGTACGCACCCGTATTGATCAGCATTCACCCCGAATTGTTACCGGATTGGCAAAGGGTAGTCAAACGTGTAATGGATTTCGGCGTATCAGCCCTGGCCATGGTTGTTTTGGCACCGGTATACCTTTTTGCGGCAATTAAGGTGCGGCGTTCTTCACCCGGGCCGATTCTGTACAAACAGGAAAGGATTGGCCTTTTTGGCCAGCCCTTCTATATTTACAAATTCAGGTCCATGTATATGGATGCAGAGCATGCCGGTCCTGCCCTTAGTAAAGATGACGATGAGCGCATTACGCCCTGGGGGAAAGTAATGCGTAAATGGAGAATCGATGAGTTGCCCCAATTCTATAATATCCTTAAAGGCGATATGTCACTCGTGGGTCCCCGCCCGGAGCGCCAGTTTTTTATAGATAAAATAGTGCCTACTCATCCTCATTACAAATACCTCCATCGGGTTAAACCCGGACTCACTTCATGGGGAATGGTACAGTACGGCTATGCCGAGAACGTGTCGCAAATGATTGAACGAATGAAATATGACCTGCTGTATATCGAAAATTGTTCCTTAGTTTTGGATATCAAAATCATGTTATATACCGTTAAGGTCTTGTTTCAGGGAAGAGGTAAATGAATATGCACCATACCCGTCATCATTTACCTGAGTGAAACAACCAAACATTTAGACCAAAACCAGTTGAGGCACTTGTACCCTCTATATTTTAAGTGTCTATGTCCTATACCTTATTCTTAGAACACCTGCGCAAAAACGTACGACTCGCCCCCGAGGAAGAAACACAGCTACTTAGCAAGTTGCAGGAACGACACATTGCCAAAAAAGAATTTCTCTACAAGGAAGGCGATATCCATACAGGCCAGGCCTTTGTACTTAGCGGTTGCCTGCGCAGCTATTCTGTAGATGCCAGCGGGATAGAACATATTTTGCAGTTTGCCCCTCCGGGCTGGTGGATTGCCGACATCAACAGCCTTAAAAATCAAATACCCTCTTCGCTACAGATCGATGCCATAGAAAACAGCAGTCTGTTGTTTTTATCCAGAACCCATATGGAAGCATTGTACGCATCTATTCCGATGCTGGAGCGATTTTTTCGACTTTTACTGGAAAACTCACTGATTACTTATCAGAAAAGACTGCTGGATAACCTCAGCCTTTCCGCCAGGGAGCGCTATGAGAATTTCTGCAAACTATATCCGGGTCTGATTATGGAACTGCCTCAAAAACAAGTGGCTGCTTACATTGGTGTCACCCCCGAATTCTTAAGTAAAATGCTGAACCAGCCGCGTAATAAGTAAGCCATACATCACTTAATCTAGGTTATTTGTAAGCCGACAAGGCATCCTTAAT
The DNA here is from genome assembly GCA_040393285.1 of Taibaiella helva. GTDB lineage: Bacteria > Bacteroidota > Bacteroidia > Chitinophagales > Chitinophagaceae > Taibaiella > Taibaiella helvus_C. The sequence continues at coordinate 10,499 of JBEBUO010000061.1, forward strand.
TTTGTATAAAATAAAAGGAGCCATCATGAACAAACCCAATGTTATTCTGTTGGGGCAGATAGAAATCCCCGAACCGGTCTATCGGCAACTCCAGCAACAAGTGCAGCTATATCGGGTACGCGAAGCAGAACAGGTCATAGAAATAAGCTTACAGCTACCCGTGGCCCTGTTGTGGATCGGCAAGGAAGTAAGCCAGGCAGACGAACACAAGCTCAGGGTTCTGAATGGGCAATTAAACCTGGATATCGAAATCCTGAACGAACAAGAGCATAACGCGTCCACTCTCTTACAGGTATTGCAACAGCTGACAAAGGAGTCGCATAACAAATATCGCTTTCATGATGGGTTGATCGATGTTCATCAATTGGATATCAAAATAGCTTAGTGAATTAACTTCTAAAAGAAAAAATCATGCAAAAACCTATTGAAAAAATATTCAGACGCCCGGAGCAGCCAGGTATGGTAGGCGATGGATTCCGTGTATATAATTACATCCCCGGACGTTTTAACCTACAGCGACGCCTCAGCCCCTTCCTTATGCTTGACTTCAACCCGGCCTATGACTTTGGACCTACGGAACAGGCGCGGGGCGTAGATGTCCATCCTCATAAAGGATTTGAAACCGTAACGATTGCTTACAAAGGAAGCGTAGCCCATTTTGACAGCGCCGGCAACAGTGGCGTTATCCACCCTGGCGATGTACAGTGGATGACCGCAGGAGCAGGCATCCTGCATAAGGAATTTCATGAGGAACAATTTGCCCGTCGCGGCGGTCCTTTTGAGGTAGTGCAACTGTGGGTGAACCTGCCAGCTAAATTCAAATCAGAAGCGCCCCACTATCAAGCTCTTACGGCTGATATGATGGGATTGAAAAAACTCGATAACCAGGCTGGTACAGTAAGGGTAATCGCCGGAACATATGAAGGTGTTAAGGGACCGGCAGCCACCTATACGGACATCAATCTGTTTGATATGAAATTGAACAGCGGCGCAGACATCGCCTTCAATCTACCACCCGGGCATACATCTGCCCTGCTCGTTATTGAAGGTAACGTACATATCAACGGTGACCAGGTGCAGGCCCATGAATTTGTACTGTTTAAAAATGAAGGCGAAGAAGTGCTGATACAAGCAGAAAAAGACAGCGTGTTGCTCGTCATGAGTGGTACGCCTATTGACGAACCGATAGCCAGTTACGGGCCATTTGTGATGAACACAAAACAGGAAATCGTACAAGCCATACAGGATATGCAAGCAGGAAAATTCGGCACCCTGGCCTAAAATCACAAGTTGAACAGGCTAAATGAAAGACGATTTGATACCTTTTTCAACCAAATAATAACGCAAATGACACAGCATACAAAAGACACACCATTGGTCAATAACGAAACCAACAACCGGTTTGAGCTGACCATAGACGGGCATACCGCTTTTGTGGACTACCAACACCACGCAGACTATCTGGAACTTACCCATACAGAAGTACCGGACGCGCTTAGTGGTCGCGGGTTAGGGAAAATACTCGCGGAAAAAGTATTCCGTTACCTGGAGCAGGAAAAGAAAAAGGCCAAAGTTTCCTGCTCCTTCCTGGCCAAGTTTCTGGAACGCCACCCTGAATGGCAAGGCGTGATCGTGTAAGCTATAATATAGAGAAGGGGTTGGGGGGGGGGGGCGCACCGACGCGAAATAGTGACCACGAAGCAAGTGGGGACGTCAATAAAACA
>JBEBUO010000062.1:0-12201 GCA_040393285.1 Taibaiella helva
TCTTTGTCCCATGCCGGCAATAACACAAAACCCGCCACTATGGCCAGCACAGAGCCGATAATGGTACAGGCAATACGGGTAATCATCAGGTCCGGACTAAAATGAGGTTCGAAAGTAAGGAGCCCCACTAATAGTAAGGTGATAAAAAAAGTGGCAATGGAATACTGACGCCTTAAGAAATAAATCATAAATACGGAGCTGCAAAAAACCAGCACGATACGCGTCAGCGAGGAAAAGGGCAAAGTGAGCAACAGCGTACCCACAATAATACCTGCAATCGTACCCAGACTGCGCTGTATTCCTTTTTTCAGGGTGGCGCCAAAGTAAGGCTGGGATACGATAATCGTTGTAAAAGGCACCCAATATCCATGGCCGGTAAAATAGGGCGACAGCCTGGCCACTACCCTGTTATCGGATTCCTGAATCACACTATGGTCGTTAAAGAATACATACGCAATGATGGCGCCCACCAGGGTAGACACGCCTATGCGTAGGGCATACCGTGTCGTCTGGCTGTCCGGATTGAAGAGTTGTCTTAAATTCTGTTTGAGGTACCTAGGATGCAGGATGTATAAAGTTTGAATCAGAGAATAGGAGGAAAACACTCTTTTCTCGCCAGGCTGTTCCAATAATTCAAGCGAACGCTCCACCAGCTTACTTATGCGATCGGTCAGCACTACCAGTTGTGCCAATTCCCTGTCCAGGTGGGGAAAAGAGGTCGTCACTAAATCATTGATCATATTCATGATCTTACGTATGCGTTCAATGCGTGAAATCACGAGAATCTTTTCTTCTTTACGCAAGCTGAGCAAGTATATTTCCATGCGGGAGCCTGTGAGCTCAATAGACCGGAATAGCGAATGCATCAGTATATTCAGTTGCCTGCTGTTTGCTTTGTTATATAGCGTAGCCGCTGTTTCACTCAACTGGATCAAATGCAGGCTTACCAGCGAAGCCGCCTTTCTGCTTTGGGTGAGGGCATATATGTTTTTTTGGTGCTTTTGTACCATATCTGCCGTTTCCTCAAAGAGATACAAGGAAGCGTCGATGGTGCTACGCACTTCTTTTTCCTTAAGGTAAATCTCCCTGATGCTGCTTCTTGCCTGCTGTCCGTCCCAACCCTTGCCTGCCGAGGCGGCAAGAGAGGAAAGGGATTTCCAGATGGCGGCAATTGTGCGTCTGTAAGGTGTTCCCGACCTGATAAACAAGAAGCTGCATAGGGCCACAAGTACGGCCCAGCCCACGCCCATAGCCACCCAACTACACCGCTCTCCCAACTCGGCACCTGTACGTACCGGATAAGCACTGCTGATAATATACAGGATATACATGCTCAGCGCCAGCCCCATACCTCTGTCGCCAAGGTTTTTAAAAAGTCCGCTCATCCCACCAACCAGGAACATGCCGATTAAATTAACAAGCATAAAATTTCCGGCAAAGCTTCCGGCCAGGCAAGAGAGTAAGCCCAAAGCAAATGCACTCAACAGGAGCCGTATACGCTGCCCGATATTGCCTTTTAGTTCTACCAATGATACACACTCGGCGGCAATGGCCATCCATTCCGCCCCGTGAGACTCGCCATAGAGCCAACCATAAATTAAAGGAGGTGTAACGGATAAAGCTACGCGGATACCCCAACCCCAGGCAGGTTCCCTGTACTCGGAACGCACCTTGTTATTGACTACCTGAATAGCTGTCCTGAAATTCATCATTTAGGGGATCGTATGATAGGTTAGCTTACGTTTTAATAATGAATAAAACCTGTTATCTGTTCCTGAATACTATTTAAAGTCAATTCATGGCGAAAATTTCCCGTAGCGTCCATTTCGTCATTTATACGGGAAAGGGGTAATTTATTGTAAAAAACATTCATGCGCAAATAATGCAGGATATTGGTCATGTGTTCAATTCCTCTTAGGTTTCCGCCCCTGCCGTCTGCAAGTCCTACCAACATCGCTTTTTTATGCCAGAAGCATTTCCTGATATCCGAATTATCCATAAGGGCCTTTAACACCCCCGGGAAACTTCCGTTGTATTCAGGCATAACAAAAATTATCTTCTCTGCCGGAATCAGTAATTCCCGCTCTACCTGTAAAAACTTCTCATTGCGATCCAGTACATTCAAGTTCATTAACGAGAGCAAATGGGCGTCCTGCTTTGCATCCTGCAACATTTTATTATAATGATGGGCCACCTGGAGTGTCCTGCTGTCTTTACGATGGGTGCCAGAGATCACAAGTATCATAGAAGTGAAAGTATAGAGCGCAAAGGTAAGCACAATAGGAAGGAAAAAAGAGTGGATTCCTCTATAGGAATATACCTGGATTATGATTATTAAAATTGAGCGTCTCCTTGTTTTTATAAATACTTAATCCCTACCTTTGCCCTCATATTATCATTGTGCCTCGGGCTCTGAATCAAATTTTTAGCCATAATGCGTCAATCCTGGTGGAAAATTCTCTGTGTAATCCTGCTTTGTTTTGTACTCATTGGCGGGCTGTTGTTACCGGTTCCGGAAAAATTCATTCTTAACGAAACCATCAGAAATATCTACTTCCATGTACCCATGTGGTTTGGCATGATGATTTTATTTACCATCAGTCTCGTATACGCCATCCGGTATATGCGTTTTAACCAGCTGAAGGATGATGTGTATTCCGTACAATTCATTAATGTAGGCCTTATATACGGTGTTTTGGGTCTGGTAACCGGCATGGAATGGGCTAAGTACACCTGGGGTACAGCCTGGAGCAACGATCCCAAGCAGCTGGCATCGGCACTGAGTATGTTGATTTATTTTGCTTACATTGTGCTGCGTGGCGCCCTGCCCGACTACGACAAACGGGCACGTATTGCCGCCGTATATAATGTGTTTGCATTTGCCCTTATGATCCCCTTATTGTTTATCTTACCCAGGCTCACGGATTCGTTGCATCCGGGTAACGGAGGTAACCCGGGTTTTAATACGAAAGATATGGCACCCGAACTCCGACCTGTATTCTACACAGCCGTACTCGGATGGACCTTATTGGGCACCTGGGTAGCCACCTTGCTTATCCGCATTAAATTAATTGAATACAAAAACATTTTAAATGACTAAACGAAATGTGCAAAAGCGATTTGCCGGTGCATTGATGCTTTTGCTGAGCTGCCTCTATCCATTTATTAGTACTGCTCAGCAGCGCCCGGAAATGGCCGATATACTGCGGTCAAACGGTAAAATATATATTGTGGTTTTGGTTATTTGCACTATTTTTGTTGGCATTATTATCACACTTTTTTACCTGGAAAGACGAATCAAAAAACTGGAAAATAACCAATCAGATATTACATCACCCAATCAAATTTCATAAATTTTTATGGCTAGCACAACCTCAGTTACTCCCACATCAGGCCACACTGAATATAGTTTCTTTCGCGGAGTAGAACGCAATTTTGACAAAGCTGCAGCATTTACCCGTTTTGAGAAGGGTATATTAGAGCAGATCAAAGCCTGCAATTCTATCCTGAAAATTAAATTTCCCGTGCGCATTGGAGATACTGTAGAGGTCATTGAAGCTTATCGTGTGCAGCACTCTCATCACAAATTGCCCTGTAAAGGGGGCATTCGTTTCAGCCTTGACGTAAATCAGGATGAAGTGATGGCCTTAGCTGCCCTGATGACCTATAAATGTGCCATCGTTAACGTACCCTTCGGCGGGGGAAAAGGTGGTATTCGTATCGACCCCAGAAAGTACACCCCGTTTGAGTTAGAAAAAATTACGCGGCGCTATACCTCTGAGCTGGCCAAGAAAAACTTTATAGGACCCGGCATTGACGTACCTGCTCCGGATTACGGTACTGGTGCCCGGGAAATGAGCTGGATTGTGGATACTTATGCTTCCCTTAACCCCGGTGAACTCAATGCACAGGCTTGCGTAACCGGAAAACCTATAGCGCAGGGAGGTGTTCGTGGTCGTACAGAAGCTACCGGGTTGGGTGTATATTATGGCATTCGCGAGGTGTGCAATATTGCCGAAGACATGAAGAATATTGGCCTTACCACGGGCATCGCCGGCAAGAAAGTAGTAGTTCAGGGCCTTGGAAATGTGGGTTACCATGCGGCCAAGTTTTTCCAGCAAGGTGGTGCCATTATTATTGGTCTTGCTGAGTATGAAGGTGCTATTTTCAACGCCAATGGGCTGGATGTGGAAAGCGTAGTCGCCCACCGCAAACAAACGGGATCCATACTCAACTTCCCGGGAGCTGAAAATATACCGGTAAGCGCCCATGCCTTGGAGTTGGAGTGTGATATACTGATTCCCGCAGCTTTAGAAAGCGTAATCAACATCAGCAATGCGGATAAAATAAAAGCAAAAATCATAGGAGAAGCGGCTAATGGCCCTATAACACCCGATGCAGACGTTATATTGAACAAAAAAGGCATTATGGTCATTCCGGATATGTACCTTAACGCGGGTGGTGTTACAGTCTCTTATTTTGAATGGTTAAAGAACCTGAGCCATGTTCGTTACGGTCGGTTAGAAAAGCGCTTTAGTGAAAATATGTACGGTGAGATCGTATTGGCAATGGAGTCTATGACCGGCAAGCGCATATCCGAAATGGAAAGGAAGGTATTACTTCGCGGACCTGATGAAGTGGACCTGGTTTACTCCGGGCTTGAGGACACGATGATTGGATCTTACCACGAGATCCGCGAAGCATTTAAATCAAATAACGGTGTAGAAGACATGCGTACGGCTGCCTTTATCTGCTCTATTAATAAAGTAGGTGTGGCGTATGAAGAACTGGGTATATTTCCCTAGTCATAACCTTCATATAACGCTTTTAAAGCCGGGCCACTTAAGAGAAAGGCCCGGCTTTTTTTATCATTTCTTGTCACCAACTGCCTGAAAAAAATCATCAAAAAGCCTCACCTGCTTATTCACCTCCTCATAGGCAACCCGTGCATCCGCCAGCGTAGCAGCTTCACAGAGCAGGGCCACCTTTGCCATTAAAGGTTCTAACCATTGGTGCAAGGCATTATGATCATCACCTTTCGTTTTACACGAGCTGATCATTTCACGAATAGCCGACTGCATTGCCGTTCCTGTGGCCACATACTGGTCCAGTTCAAGGTGAGCATTTTTGCCGGTCTGCGCCACAATGTCTTCCATCAGCGTCGCATGTTGTGCTGTGGCTTCATCCACAAGCCATTTCTTGCCCTCATTCAAGTATAAACCATGAGACCTGTCTTTGACAGCAGTAGGATGTTCCTGTAACATTTTAGCGGCAACATCCGTATTCTGACCGGTCTCCTGATTGCATGAAGCCAGGATAAATGCTACGATAAGCGGTAAACTATTGCGCACCATCGTTCTGGCGCATGTATTCAAACAAATTCTTGGCTTCTTCATCACTGAGGTTTTGATTGGGCATTCTTACCATACAAATCTCTAACTGCGCCTGCAACTGCGGATCTTTGTCGATCATGGGGTCAGGGTTGGTGATAAAATTCAGAATCCAGGAGGGTGTCCTGCGTTCCGTAATACCTTTCCACCCGGGACCTACCAAACGCTCATCGCTGAGTTTATGACAGCTTTGACATTTGGCTTCATAAACCGCCTTGCCCTGGCTGGCTAATGTGGCATTAAAGGCACCGGCTTCATAATCTGAAAATTTGCCTTCTCCCCTGTGTGGATCGTAAGTGGATACGTCGGCAGATTTACTTTCATTGGTGCCCGATTCCTCCGTACCGGATGAACCACAGGCAAACAGGAAGGCAGTACAGCAGCTGAATAACAATAGCTTTTTCATATTCGTTTGTTTTGTTTAATCAAATTTACGCATTTACTTATAGCTAAAAAATGACTTTTGTCATTTGGCATGTTGATTTATTTGCTGAATTTTAGGAACCTTTTCTGCCCAGCGCTACCGGCTGAGTTGACATAAATGAATAATTCATGAATCATATGCAGTCCACCGGCATGCCCCGGTATGCCGTACCGCTTACTGTAACCAACTTTTTACTATCCGGAATGCTAGGGGTACTTATGCGGTATAAGATACTGTACGCACTCCCTGGGGTGCAGCAAGCCCATTTGCTTCATGCGCACTCGCATTTTGTATTTTTCGGATGGGTTACCATTGCCTTATTGCTCGGTCTGGTATATAGCCTGCTGCCTTCTTCCCGGGCCGGAAGAAGCATTTACCGCAAGCTGTTCTGGATTTTTCAGCTAACTGCATTGGGCATGCTGATCACCTTTCTTTACCAGGGCTATGGTGCGTTCTCCATAATTTTTTCGACACTTTCCCTGGTTGTCTTCTATGTATTTAGTTACCACTTCTGGAGGGACCTTAAATATGCTGATACGCCGGGCTATGTGAAAGTACTTATCAAAGTGGCTTTACTTAGCTATATCCTCTCTTCCTTCGGCACATTTGCACTGGCTTACTATTCTTCTCATCACGGATCCGCTTTGGCAGTCAGGTCCGCAATCTATTTTTTTCTGCATTTTCAGTACAATGGCTGGTTCAGCTTTTGTGTGTTTGCCCTCTTTTTCCACTTCCTCTACCAGTCCGGTTATCACCTGGAGCAAAGGTATGCCTGGCGCTTCACTTTACTACTGAGTGTGGGCCTTGTGCCGGGCTACCTGCTTTCGATCATAGGCTACTTCAACTATAGTTGGTTGCGCCTGTTCAGCGGCTTCGCCATTATTACCCAACTTGCGGCTACGGCCTATCTGTTGCTCCTGGTCAGGCAGCATATCCGCGGTCTTTCACAGACTTTGGTCGTGGTGAAGTGGTTTTGGACGATGGCACTTGGTGCATTCGTACTTAAAACCCTGCTACAGAGCGCTTCGTTAGTACCTGGTCTCGCCAATTTTACTTTTTCCTTCCGGCCGCTGATCATTGGTTATTTACACCTGGTGTTCTTATGTATGATCAGCTTTTTTCTTATCGGATATTTTATTCAAAAGGGGTACTTAAGCGGGCACACAGCTTTAGCCCGATATGGTTACGCTATTTTCATTTGGAGTGTGCTGGCAAATGAAGCACTGCTGTTTTTTCAGTCCCTGATGGCCTATTTCAACCACTATCATGCCTTCTATAATCCTGCATTGTTATATGCTTCTATTGGAATTGTAATTGGCTTAGCTTTGCTATTAAGTGGCCAAGGGCTAGGAAGAAATGGCCGTAGTTAAGACATAACCGCTGGCTCAGGTCCGGAAAAATATCGTGGTGGCCCCATAGCCATAACGTGGACTCCATTCGTTCTGAAAATAAGCAACTTGGTAGGAGGTACTCAATATTTTGTGGATTTCATCTTTCAGCCGGCCCTTCCCCACACCATGTATTACAACCATGGATTGTTGTCCCGCAGCTACTGCAGTATCCAGTGCCAGGGCAAAAGCATCTAATTGTAGTTGCAACATGTCAAAGTTACTTAAACCCTGAGTTTGCTCTACCAGACGCTCTATATGCAAATCTATCTCGTGTACTGGTTTAATGCGTTTAGCCTGATGATCCGCTCGCAGCTTTTCTGCCTTTTCAAAGGAGCGAGGCAACTGCTGTTCGTCCGGTTGGAAAGTCTGCGCCGGAAAGTCCCTGGCTAATTGGATATGAAACATGGGATCATTTTGCTGCTGAATACGGGTAATATACGCAAACAGCTTTTTACGTGTAATGCGCAATGTATCCTTAAAGCTGGTCTTATCCTTATCCGATTCCCGGGTCAGTATCCAGGAAAACCGCGGCTGGTCCTGCATTTCATCAAACCATATGTCATGCAAGTAAAAATGAGCGAAGGGAGGTATGCGGGTCTGGTGAGCAAAAAGACACCCAAAGGGGCTGGCGCACTCGTACTGCAGCCAAAGGGTATGTGCCGTTTGGTTAATAAAATAGATTTTGAACTTTTCCGCGATGTCTTCCAACTCATCAAAGCGATAGATCGGGAAAAATGACAGGTGAAAGCCTGTAGGTACCTGAGGAGATATCGCCGGCGATGGTATAGGATGGGCTGGGTCAGGCGGGTATAAGTTGGATTTTTTGATGCTTTTTTGTTCTGTAAACCATTTTAAATAAGGATGATCCAGATCATCTGCATATACCGGAAAATGTGTTCCCTCTACACTTATCTCCAACAAGTCAGGACTGATGTATCCTGTAACCACGCCTTCTGCTCCCGTATGCTTGAGTAAAACGATATCTCCTATTGAAAACTTCATATGTACCTGTATAAGCCAATCCTACCGTTTAAAATACAAATTTCGGGAATATTCCCTTAATGTGCAGGCAAATGTCTACTTTTGTGCTGTTAAAGGTATCACCACGCTTTGCGGCTGGTGATTAAGAGGGAATCCGGTGTAAATCCGGGACAGTACCCGCTGCTGTAAGTATCTCTTTTTGATGTGTATAACACCTTCAAAAGAAGCCGAAATAGCATACGCCACTGTTTTTTTGCAATAACGGGAAGGCATTTTTGGTAAAGATATGAGTCAGAAGACCTGCCATTAACCTAAATTTATCTATATAGCTTTCGGGAACAGGAGCTGAGATAGAGGTTCGTTACTTCAGGCGACACCCTATACCTTCTTTCCCGGTTGTATCCATTACGTATTGTTTTTAAAATCAAATATACAATGAACAACCGTTTACACTTTCTTTTTGCGGCTGCAGTAGCAAGCCTTTCGCTGGGAACAACCCAAGCACAAACAGTAGCTGATTTTGAAGAGGTTCCTCTACCCGGCCCCGACACGACGTACCTGCATACCCAGATGGAGAACGGTGACGGTATATACAGCTTTCAAAGCGGCCATGCCACTTTGTATGGCAATGTCTTTTATGAGGTGCTTTGGGGCGGGTTCAACTGTTCGAACCATACAGATAATGTAACCAACAGTTATACTAATGATGCCTCTTCAATTACAGGGGCCGGCTTTAATGGCAGTGAGCAATATGTCGTTTCCTTCATAGGAATTGACTTTATGGGACCTGACCCTACGCGCACCATACCCAATAGCATGCAACTTACGGGCGATGCGGCCGGCCAACAGGTGGCTGGTATATATGCAACCAATACAGCATACACTTATTTTTATATTACAGATAACGACTATTATGCCGAGCATGAGCTCTATTATCATTTGATCGTACGCGGGTACATGAATGGTATCCCTGCTGCTGATAGTGTCGTGTTTCCTCTTGCTGATTTTACAGAAGACAATGAACTGGTCGTGTCCGACTGGACCTGGGTGGACCTTAGCAGTCTGGGTCAGGTGGACAGCCTTACTTTTGATGTTGCTTCTAATGATACAGACCAATTCGGTATCAGTACCCCGGCTTATTTTGCATTGGATTACCTCATTACATTAGATGGCAACTGCCCTGGTCCCGATCAGCTTGTCGCTTCCGATATTGGTGCAGAAAGTGCCGTTATATCCTGGGCCAACGAAATAAGCCAATTGACCACTACTTACGAAATAGCGGTGGATGAGTCGGCCACGCTGGAGCCGACAGCATCGGTAACGCAGGTTTCGGACAACAGCTATTCAGCTTCTTTGCTTACACCCAATACTTTGTACTACGCACATATACGTTCCACTTGCGACGATGGCAGCTTTTCTGACTGGGATACCCTTTCCTTTACTACGGAACTGCCTTCTGCTATAAATGAAACAGCAAACGAAGGCTTTAAAGTCCTGATCAGCCCCAACCCGGCAAGCAATTACCTTGATGTACACACGGATCGTCAGGTAGCATTTGCGGTTATCGGACTGGACGGTAGCCGGATCGCCTTACCTGTTCTGCATCACCGGATCGACATTAGCAGCCTTCCTGCGGGATTATATTTCCTTAAGGTGACAGACAGCCAAACAGCTCGACAGCACACACTCAGGTTTGTTAAATATTAGGCGTAAGCGTTCCTGCATTCATACATTACTCAACCTCAAAACAAGAACAGCATGAAGCATGTAACATGCATGATAATAGCGCTTAGTTTATGCAGTACCGTTCAGGCTCAGTTTCCGCCTCAGGTGGGATTCCCAGGCTGCGATGCGATAGCGGCAACGGATACGCGTATCGTGGATTGGGCTTCAGGCTGCGTGTTGGAACGTGGGTGGAAAGATATCGCTGACACTTCATTGGGCAAGGTTACTGCGGGCACAGAAAATGATGCCGTTGGCGAGATTGGCATATCCCTTGTCTGTTTGGGTGATGGTGGAAGTGCGACCCTCAGTTTTGATTACAGCATCAGGAACGGGGAGGGTCCGGACTTTGTGGTATTTGAAAACGGGTTTACGCATCTTGATGATATGCATATCGCTTTCCTGGAACTGGCATTTGTAGAAGTAAGTTCCGACGGCATGAATTTCGTTCGTTTCCCTGCTACAAGTTTGGTGCCAGCGGATACGCAACTTAGTAACGACGCCTTCATTGATGCCAGCCTTCTCCATAACCTTGCGGGAAAGTATATTAAAGGATACGGCACCCCCTTCGACCTGGATGAATTGAAGGATGAACCGGACCTGGATGTAGACCATATTACCCATATACGCATTATTGATGTAGTGGGTAGTATCGACCCTGGCTTTGCAAGTCATGACAGTGAGGGGCGCATCATTAATGATCCTTACCCTACCCCATTTGCTGTCGGAGGCTTTGACCTACAGGGTCTTGGGGTGCTCCACAGCAATAAACCCACTCTTATCGACGACATTGCAGTGGCTGGCGACATCAAAATATACCCCAACCCTGCCCGTACTTATCTGACTATTGAGCGCAATACTGCGACCACAGCCGATTTCTATCTTCGGGATGTGCTGGGCAGGATAATGGAACAAGGAAAATGGACAACAGCCATTACCCATTTGCCGATGCAGCAATACCCTGCCGGCCTTTACTGGCTATATGTCGTTGACGAGCAAGGACAACAACAATTTAAATTGCAGAAGTTATAAGCGTCTCCAAAAGTTTTTTTTTAAAATTTACTAAAACCCTTTACCTGCATCCAGGCAAAGGGTTTTTTTAGTTTTATGTTAATAATTTATTATTTTTTAAAAAAAAATTGCTATATTTATTCTGTATAAATCATGTACGATAAGCAACAGGGGGTGCCGAAAACCTATTTAGAGTAGGCTACATACAGAACACTTATGAGCAAATTTACCCAGTATTTAAAAAGAACGAACAAAGCAGCCCTTGCCACTCTTGGCTTGCTGTCACTGAGCTTTACAAGTCAGGCACAGTATTGCATACCAATGAGTTTTTCAGACTGCTCGGATGGAGATCAGATTAATACTTTCATCCTAAACGGAGCAAACAGTACCTCTATTAATGATCCTTCAACCGGTTGTGCCGCAGATGGATACGATGACAAAACCGGTTTAGCACCTGTTAGTTTGGCACAGGGTGTGGCTTATTCGGCTACAGTATCCAGTGAATATGATGAAGATTATTGTGCCATATGGATAGATTTTGATAATAGCGAGTCATTCGAACCCGGCGAACTCGTTGCGGCACATAGCTCTTTTATTTCCCCCACAGGATCCAATGTAGCTATTAATATACCCTTGAACGCTGCTCTTGGAGTACATCGAATGAGGGTAATGGTGGCCTTCCCTTATATAGACTGGTTTGACCCCACCCCCGCAGATGAGTTTGACCCGTGCAATGAAAGCCCTGAGTGGGCATACGGTGAGGTACACGATTATATGATTAATATTCTGCCTGCACCTTCTTGTGCTCCACCTTCAAATATCATTGTAAATAACCTCAGCTCGAGCTCAGTTCAAGTGGAATGGACGGGAACCGGTAGTTTTGCATTGGAATATGGCCCCCAGGGCTTTACACCGGGTGCCAACGCGGGTGCAGGTGCACAAGGCACCGTGATCAGCCCGGTTACGTCGCCACAAACAATTGAAAATCTGGCCTTGCTTACCACATATGATGTATATGTAAGAAAAGACTGTGGAGCCGAAGGCTACAGCAACAATAGTTTGGTCGTATCATTCCAAGTCATAAGCGATGAGTGTAGTGATGCAATTGCCATTCCTTCCAGCGGAAGCTTATCTACTTCTAATAATGGTGCTACCGAAAGTATGGATCCTATTACCTGTGAAGGCTTTATTTCCTCCTTGGCATTGGATGTATGGTATACCTTCACACCCGAAGAGACAGGTGATATCACCTTAGACATAGACGAATGGGATATAGATGCAA
>JBEBUO010000063.1:0-11468 GCA_040393285.1 Taibaiella helva
TCAAACAATCCTTTGTCTGTCATTTTTAAGCTGGGAATAACCGGCAGGGCCATAAAGGAAAGCGTCATAAAAGGTGCTGCCAAGGTACAGCCCAACTTTTTTGCGGCCTGATCCAACTGTTCATACTCATCTGCCGCCGTAGCGGCATTTGTATCGGTCATTAAACCAGCCACCGGCAGCGGCATTAGCCTTGTCGTCTCACCGTCCGTAACGCTAATGCCACCCTTAGCCGTAATTAATGCATTTACCGCTGCGGCAATGCTGGTTTCATCCACACCCACAAATACGATATTATGGCTGTCGTGGGCTACAGTAGAAGCAATAGCGCCACTCTTTAATCCAAAATTCCTCACGAATCCCAAAGCTGGTGGAGCCTCCTGATACCTGTTCACCACACCTATTTTAATCACGTCAATTTCGGGCTGTACCAATATTTCGCCTTCATCTACAGGTAACCGTTCAATAGAACTACGCGTCACCAACTGACCATCCAGTGCCTCTATTACACGTACATCTATCGCAGCTTCGGGGCGTCCGGTTTTTGCTACAAAATCGGCTGGCGTTTTTATACCTGCATTAAACTGGTTGATCGGTGCCACCGGCAAAGCCGGCATCAGGCAAATACCCTCTTCTGCCACTTTATTCCCGTCTATATAAGCCGCCCTGAGTGCGAAGGACTGCAAGTCTCCGACAACAATAAAATCTGCCGGATCCCCTTTGCGCAGTAAACCCACATCCAGCCCATAGTGTATCACAGGCAATACACAGGCGGCATACAGCACATCAAAAAGATCACAGCCCCTGGCCAGGGCACGCTGCACCAACTGATTAATATGTCCTTTTACCAGTTCATGCGGATGCTTGTCATCACTGCAAAACATAATACGACCGGGATGCGACTTCAGTAAGTCGATCAGGGCATCGAAATTTTTAGCGGCGCTACCCTCTCTGATCAAAATATACATGCCGGCCTCAAGTTTGTCCAAAGCCTCATCTTTATCTACACATTCATGATCGGTAGAGATGCCGGCTGCCGCATATTGTTTGGCCTTATCGCCACGAAGTCCCGGTGCATGGCCATCTACAGGTTTGCCTGCACGCCGGGCAGCATCGATCTTTGCCATCATATCAGCATCATTTGACAAGACAGCGGGAAAATTCATGACTTCTGACAGGTACTTAATTTCCTCCCTTTGCAGCAGCAATGCTACCTGGGCGGCATCCAGGGTGGCACCAGCTGTCTCAAATGCTGTAGCCGGCACACAGGAGGGTGCTCCGAAGTTAAATTTGAACGGTGAAAGCCGGGCATTGTCCAGCATATACTCCACACCGGCCACGCCACATACATTGGCAATCTCATGGGGATCACTTACAGTAGCAAGCGTACCATGTAATACGGCAATCCGGGCAAATTCCGAAGGCACCAGCATCGAGCTCTCTATATGGATGTGCGCATCCACAAATCCGGGCAGCAAATATTGATCCGGTGCCACTTCCAGAGAGATAACTTCAAGAATTTTACCCTCATATATCTTTATTTCTGCCGGGAAAATGGTACGGTTAAAAATATCAATATATTGGCCTTGAATACTTTCAATCATAGGGGTACAGTTTAAGTATGAAGGAGGTTATCGGACGATTACTAAAGCCATCAATTCTTTTTCACGTTCTTTCAATTTTTTGTGTGCCGTCATGAGGTTGACCATCTGCTGGGGATCGGTGATCACTTTCAGCTGTTCCATATTTTCCTGCAATAGCCGGCGTATAAACTTCATTTCAAAGTAGGCAAAAGTACTATCTACTTCCTCCTGATAAATATCTTCGCCGTAGTGCACTTCTATTTTGTGCATGTCCTTCCAATGCCTGCTGGGCTCGAAGCTTACCTGAAGCAGGTCGGCCGTTTTTTGCCGGATGTTGCGGTCGCCATGGCTTGTAAAATGAGCAAGCGGGGGAAAGTGTCCGTTAGTCTGCCAGAATTGATGATATTCTTCAGCGATAGCTCGTGCCAGCGGCGCTTCGAGCAGGCTCAGGTCAATAGTTTCGAAAAAGACCTGGGCCACCAGCCCGGTATCTTTATAGTTTTTGTGTCCATATTCAAGCAGGATACGGAGTAGTTGCCACTCCTCCGCATAGTCTCTCTGCTGTAGCAAGGGAAGTTCCACCGTATCCTGAAAGGAGCTAGGCTCAGGCGGCGGTTCGGATGGTGCTACCCGGTCTCTTTGACGCTGCTCTTGCTGTAAGCGCTCCCGGATATATTTGTTCACCAGGGTAACCAGTCCGTCTTCATCAATATTCAGCTTCAGCGCACTTTCGTGTATATAGTACTGTTGGAGGGTAAAATCTTCCGCCTTATTGATTTTCGAAATGGTTTCAGCTATTTCATTAACCAGCTGCGATTTTTTTATCGGGTCGTTACCCAATTCTTTCATCCCCACCTCGAGGCGGAACCCTATGACATCTCTTTTATTTTCGGCTACATAGGTCTTAAATTTCTCTGCCCCGTTTTTCTGAATAAAGCTATCCGGGTCCTCTCCGTCTGGCAAAAGCACCAGTTTTACGTTAAAGCCACCCGCTAAGGCCATGTCCAGTCCCCGCAATGCCGCCTTAATACCCGCATTATCCCCATCATAAAGGATGGTCAGGTTTTTACTCAGGTTACCAATAAGCTTAAGCTGGCCTTCAGTTAGTGAAGTGCCGCTGGAAGCCACCACATTGGTAACGCCGCCTTGATGTAAGGAAATGACGTCGGTATACCCCTCTACCAAAAAACATTCATTCTCCTTACTGATACTCTGTCTTGACTGATAAAGGCCGTATAGTACCTTATTCTTTACGTACAATTCATTCTCGGGCGAGTTGACGTACTTGGGTGCATGCTCTGATTTTTTTAAAATGCGTGCGCCAAAGCCGACCACTTTCCCTGTCGGACTAAAGATGGGAAAAATAACCCTGCCCCGGTAGCTATCGTAGACGCGCTGGTCTTTCATCTTAACCAGCCCAGCCTGCACCATAATCTCCTGGGAGAATCCTTTGGCTTTAGCTGCGTTGATGAAGGCATCCCACTGATCGGGTGCATAACCCAACTGAAACTGTTCAATAATATGCCGCCTGAAGCCCCGTTCCTCAAAATAGCTAAGGCCGATCAATTGACCTTCCTCCTGGTGAAGTAATATATCATGAAAATACGCTGCAGCAAATTCGTTAAGAATACGCAGGCTTTCTTCTACCTGTTGTTGTACCTTATAGCTTTCGGACGGCTCACTTTCCTCAAGTTCCACGTTATAGTAATCGGCCAGCCAGCGAATCGCCTCAACAAAGGAGAACTTTTCATATTCTTCAATAAAGCTGACCACATCACCGCCCTTACCGCAGCCAAAACATTTAAAAATACCCTTAGCGGGATTGACATTAAAAGATGGTGTTTTCTCGTTATGAAAGGGACAGTTGCCGATATAATTAGACCCGCGGCGACGCAGTTTTACAAACTGTTCCACCACCTCTACGATATCGGCTCGCTGAATGACTTGTTGTATAGACTCGGGTGCGATCATCTGAATGCGAAGTTAAACCTTTATGCCTAAAACCGTTTAAAACGAGCCCGCTTGCTTTTGGTAGCGGCATTGACGTGTACTTGGCTAAAATTCGATATTTTTGGTGGATTGATGCGATCTAAATGACACAGGCACTTCATGATGCGATACAAAACGGGATTCTGGATTATTTTAATTTTATGTAACTGGCATGTGCTTAAGGCACAGCCGGGCCTTGAAGTAAAACACCCCCGTCGTGCCGAACAACGGTACGAGATCGACGCAAAACGGATGGGCAGCGATCCGAACAGTGATGACGCCCTACCCCGCTCACGTGAATTTATACGGACCGACAGTACATACTACGTGGGGTGGATGTACGAGGGCTTGTATAAGGTAAATCACGCGGCTGACTACCTGGGCTACAAAAATGCCATTGAGCCACTAAAACGGGCGCTGAATCTGATAGAACGCGATTATGCCAGTATGTTGCGTACCCGTACCAGCGACCTGCTCACTTACTTCCCGGCCTTCCGGTTTCATTACGACTATACGCTTATTGCCTATCAACTGATGGATTGCTATCAGAACATCGAACAGCCACAGCTGGCCTACGACCTCATCAGGCAAGTACAGCGATGGAACCTGCAACGGGAGTACTTCCTGCAAGGCTATAATTACCTGGCCTGGACCGTACACCGCAACCGTTTTTATACCCGGTCCAAGTATGCATTTCTGAAAAATTCCATTGAAGAAAATGAAGCACTGGCACATGCGTTGCTGGATTCGGCCATGAATAAAATCCAACGGGACCGGCGCCTGAATGAAACCATTTTCCAACCTGGA
The DNA here is from genome assembly GCA_040393285.1 of Taibaiella helva. Lineage (GTDB taxonomy): Bacteria > Bacteroidota > Bacteroidia > Chitinophagales > Chitinophagaceae > Taibaiella > Taibaiella helvus_C. The sequence goes on from JBEBUO010000063.1 coordinate 4,377, forward strand.
TACGACCGGGAGGAATACACCTCTGTTTATCATTACAGGGCGATCTTATACAGCTACGCCCTGCAAATAGACTCTGCCGCGCGCTACTACCGGCTCATGGAGTCATCTCCGGTTTTCTCCCATAATAATTTCGGAACGTTCCTTTCCATTTGCGGCGATTTCAGACAAGCTGCCTACCAGTACGAGCTGGCCAGTGTGCAGGGAGGTGGGGAAAAGCACTTGCAGGAATGGGCTTATTACAATTCCATCCTGGACATTTATAAGGGGAAGCCTGCTAGAAGCATTGAAAACCTAAGGGATATGATCAGGGCAGTAGGCTCTACTCCGGGCTATGGCTGGTACAATATTGGCCTTGCCCGTGCCCAGCATTATAACGGCGATATGGCTGCCGCAGAAAAAACAATCGACAAGGCGGCTGCTTTCAAAGAGGTACATTTAGGTACCACGTTGGGGCAAAGTCACTATGATTTTAGTGTCAACATGGTGAAACTGATGAACCAGATCGCTGAGGTACAAAAAATTAAATTTGAGCACCGAAACTGGTGGTATAACCCCCTTACATGGACCAGTCTGGCTACAGAGACCACGAGTAAATACCTGCTCCAGTACCTTATCGTAAATCAGTTTGCCCTTAACCCTGAACGGGACCTTGTGGTGTACCGCCTTTTCTCAACAGAGAGTACGGTAAGCTGGGATGAGATATGGTATTTAATGCGCGATTTCAGCACTAACTATTTTAAAGAAAAATTTGAAGCAGCTATTCGTGAGGACAAACGCCCCCTGATCAAAAAATACTACCAATTGTTCGAGGCCCGCCTCGATATGAAGCAGGGACACTACCAAAAGGCCGTAAATACCTTGAACAATTTACTCCGGGACCCGACCATTGACCCTGAATTTGAACAGCTGTTTCTGGCAAGGGTATATGAGGCGCTGGCAAATTGCGCTGCGGCGCTAAAGGACCACCAGGCTTACGACCAGGCCATGTATCAGTTTTATTCCAGCTTTCCCCAATTGGTACCTTTCTCCGACCAACGGCCAAATGTGCGGCTTCTGGTACAGGGAAGTTCAGACAAAGGGGTAATAAGCAGTCTTAAAAAATGCAATATCAACTGGGTTGGTGAAGGCAGCCGGGTACCTGCTCCTTTGATCACGATCAACTTCAGTGTAGCCGGTGGTAAGAAGATGCTGGACTGTAGGGTTACAGATGCCGATGGAAAACTGATCATACAGCAGGAAAACTTTACTTATACGGACGCAGAAGGAACCGGAAAGGCACTGGCTTACCTTATTTTTAAGATCAACACCTGGAAGACAGAAACATAAAAAGAACAAAGCCCGCCAGGTAGGCAGACTTTATCGAGTTATAAAAAATATGTGTTGTTATAGTTCAGTTATCCTTGAAGAGCTGCGGCACCACTTACAATTTCGGTAAGTTCGGTGGTAATGGCTGCCTGGCGTGCCCGGTTGTAAGAAATTTTAAGTGAACGCAATATCTCCGCTGCATTTTCGGTCGCCTTATCCATGGCCGTCATACGTGCTCCATGTTCAGAAGCGTTGGCATCCAGAATTGCCTTATACACTTGTGTATTCAAAATCTTAGGCATCAACTCCTGAATCAGCACTTCTTTAGAGGGTTCAAATATAAAATCACTCTGCTTGGCATTGTCTGCCTTTTCTACTTTAGGAATAGGCAGGTAAGGCTCACACACAAATATCTGGCTGGCTGCATTCTTAAACTGGCTGTACACCAGTTCCACGCGGTCATACTCTTTATTCAGAAATGCTTCCTGGGCATATATGGCGGCACGTTTTACATTATCAAAGCTTAAATCAGAAAACAGGTTCCAGAAATCGTCCACCAGTTTAAAACCGTAGCGTTGAAAATAATCATAGCCTTTTTTCCCGATAGGCAAAATCGTCACATTGCCTTTAGCGTGTTGGGCACTGTATTTCTCGGCAATAGCCAGTTTGGTTGCCTTAATAATATTGGTGTTATACGCACCGCAGGTACCCCGGTCGCTGGTAATAGGAATCAGCAATACCCTTTCGTCGGCACGCTCTGCGGCCAGGGGCAAATCCATATCACCACCCAGGCTGCTCACAATATTGCTCAGCATCTCCTGCATCTTTTGGGTGTACGGACGCATTTGCAAAATAGCATCCTGCGCACGGCGTAACTTGGCAGCGCTCACCATTTTCATGGCTTTGGTAATTTGCTGGGTCGATGTTACAGACTGAATGCGTAAACGTACCTCTTTAAGTTGACCGGACATATTATAACTATTGCTTTAATATAGCTTAAAATTGTGTGCAAAGGTAAGCACCAATTGTGGTATGTGCAAATTTTTACTCAGCCAATGAGGCCAGTATTTCATAAAAACGATACACATCTTCAAAAGAATTGTATAAAGGCACGGGTGCCACCCTGATTACATTGGGTTCACGCCAGTCTGCAACCACGCCTTTTTCACTAAGGGTATCAAATACCAGACGACCTTTCGCGCCAAATAAAAGTGATAACTGCGCCCCTCTTTGTTCGGGGTTAGCAGGCGTAATGATTTCGAAATCAAGATTATCAAGCTGCTGCAGTAAAAACTCAAGATAAGCTGTAAGCCGCAGGCTTTTCTTTCTCAAATCCTGCATGTTGATCTTGTTGAAGATATCCAACGACGCTTTATGCGCTACCATATTAAAGACCGGGGCATTGCTCATCTGCCAACTTGCTGCTCCTTTGGCCGGCACAAAACCCTTTTCCATTTTAAAACGACTATCTGCATCATTGCCCCACCAGCCGCCCAGGCGAAAGGTATCCGGACTATTCCCGTGTTTTTCGTGTACAAAAATACCGCCGACACCACCGGGACCTGAATTCAGGTATTTGTAGGAGCACCAGCAGGCAAAATCCACCTCCCATTGATGCAGGGACAGGGGTACATTGCCTACCGCGTGGGCCAGATCGAAACCGCAATAAGCCCCAGCTTCATGTGCCGCCCGGGTAATGGCTTCCAGGGGATAAAACTGGCCGGTATAGTAATTGACACCGCCCATAAGTACACAGGCCAGTGCCTGTCCTGCATCCTTTATTGCTTCAAGTATATCAGTTTCGCGCAGGGTATGTTCGCCCTCACGAGGTTTTAATTCGATAATGGCTTCGTCCGGGTCCAAACCATGCATGCGTACCTGCGTCTCTATCGCATATTGATCCGAAGGAAAAGCACCAGCCTCCATAATGATTTTAAACCGCTCCTGGGTAGGCCGGTAAAATGAGATTAAAAGCAGGTGAAGATTTACCGTCAGGGTATTCATCGCTACTACCTCAGTTTCTTCTGCTCCCACTATGTTGGCCAGGCCCCGGGCAAAGGGTTGGTGGTAGCTAAACCAGGGATGTTCTGCCTGAAAATGGCCTTCTACGCCGTATTTGGCCCAATCTGCCAGTTCTTTTTCAAAGAGGTAGGATGCACTTATAGGTTGGAGGCCCAGAGAGTTACCACAGAAGTATATGGCTGGCGCTCCGTTGTGTTGTGGAAAATGGAAGCGTTTACGCAGGTTGTAGAGCGTATCCATATCGTCTTGCAGCCGGGCATAGGCTAAGGTAGGTTCAAATTGTTCCATATACGTAATAATGTGGCCAATGGCTTTGTCATTAATGGGTCTCATCGGCTGTTTCTCCGGCTGCCAACTTTTGGGTCTGGTTTGCCGGTTGTTGTTTCATTAGTTTTTTTTGAAAAACCATCAGGGTAATGATGCCGGTAGAGATTGATATATCCGCTATATTAAATATCGGTTCAAAAAAGCGGAAGGGCTTACCACCCCAGAAAGGCATCCATTCCGGCCAGGTCGTATCTATAAGGGGGAAATAAAACATATCCACCACTTTACCGTGCATCAAGCCTGCATATCCTTCGCCCCAGGGTACCATCTGCGCTTGCTGAAAATATTCGCTCTCTGTAAAGATCATGCCATAAAACAAGCTGTCGATCAGGTTGCCGGCTGCACCGGCAAGGATTAATGCTGCGCAAATCAGAAGTCCTTTAGCATACCCCTGCCGCACCAGCCTTTTTACCCAGAAAAAGCCAAATATAACCGCTATGAGCCGGAAAGAAGTAAGTAGCAGTTTTCCAGTAGGTGTATCCATGATCTTCATCCCAAATGCCATGCCCTCGTTTTCGATAAAGCAAAACTGAAACCAGTCTCCTGCTACATGATAGGATTCACCCAGAAAAAAGTTGGTTTTGACATATAACTTACTAAGCTGATCGATGATCAGGATGATGATCACAATCCCTACAAGCTTACTATATTTCACAGATATAAAAATTTGAATAAAGGAAGCGCAAAAATAGCTTTTTAAAGCCTTTCAGCATCATGCTATTTAAATTTATATCTGAATAGGTTTTATCCTTTGGGGACGATAAATAACTGTGAAATAAATAAGAATGATTTACTAAAGCAGTCGCTTTTAGGATATAAGTAGTTAACTTTATAATAATATGCATGTTTTGATTAATGTATTTGTTCACATTAAAACAGATTTTATGAAAAAGATAATGCTACTATTTGTTGCGGCCGGTGCCTTAAGCACCATGCCGGCTTACAGCCAGGGTTTGTATGTAAAGCTCGGAGCCGGTTATGCCTTGCCCATGGGCAATCAGGAATTTCTAGCCAACGACCTGACTGTGACGGGAACATCCATCAACGAAACACAGGTACGTACCTCCTATGGAAAAGGTTTTATCCCTACCCTGGGCGTTGGCTACATGTTCAATGAGTTTATCGGAATAGAAGTAGCCGCCAGCTATTTATTGGGTAGTGCCACAGAGGCGGAACAATCCGGCCCGCTACTTCCTGGAGTGGATAATATGACGATCAACGCGAGCTCTAAAGCTACAGGCATCAACCTGCTACCTGCACTGAAACTACAGGCACCTCTTAATGAAAAGTTGCAGCTTTACTCCAGAACGGGGCTAGTGGTACCTTTGGGAGGGAAGATCATAACGGACATTACCTCCTCGGTCACACAAGACGGACTTACTTCCAATACTGATCAAACCCGCGAGGTAAAGGGTAATATGACCGTCGGGCTTGCCGGCGCATTGGGCCTGAATATTGCCATCAATGACCGCCTTTCTGTATGGGCAGAAGCCAATGGCCAAATGCTTAATGTATGGGCAAAGAGTGCTGAAGTAACGGCCATGAGTGTGGACGGCGCCGACATCTTATCCTCACTTTCCGTCAGTAATAAGCAAATAGAGTTTGTTAAGGAACTAAATGCTTCCGGAAACAATGATTACAACCCCAATGGCATTAATGAATCTTTGCCTTATGAACAATTGAGTGAACAGGTTTCTTTTCATAACATTGGCCTGGCTATAGGCGTAGCGTTTCATTTTTAGACAGGTAAACGGGAAACCTGTCATTTTAAAGCCTCTTTCGACTCTTAAGCGGGTCAAAAGAGGCTTTTATTTTCGCGATAAGTGATCAGCATCGCCCTATTCCCATACGGTTAAATTAAGGTCAAATCCTTGTGCTCATCCAGCAAGCTCCGAATAAGTATTACTTTTGCGCCTGCATGTGAACTTGCGTATATGTGTATAAAACGATTCCTTAAATATACTGTTTTACTACTTGCTTGCCTTAGTCTATCAGCCTTCCTTTTTATGAAACAGAAAAAATTTGGCCAACGCCCATCCGGCAGTCGCCTGGAGCGCATACAACACTCCCCTAATTACAAAGATGGCGCCTTCGCCAATCGCTCGGTAACACCTGATCTTACAGAGGGTGCTACTTATTTCTCCGTGATGACCACTTTCCTTTTCAGAAAAAGCAAGCGGGTTAAACCCATGGACACCATACCTTCTGTAAAAACAGATTTGCATCAATTGAACCCTGCCGAAGATGTACTGATCTGGTTTGGCCATTCCTCCTACTACCTTCAGGCCGATGGTAAACGGATTTTAGTCGACCCGGTGCTCAGTGGTCATGCTTCCCCTGTTTCTTTTACCACAAAGGCGTTTCCGGGATCTGATGTCTATAAACCCGAAGACATTCCCGACATCGATTTTCTCTTCATCAGCCATGACCATTGGGATCACCTTGATTACACAACCATAATGGCCCTGAAGCCACGGATCAAAAAGGTCATCTGCGGCTTAGGCGTGGGCGCACACCTGGAGTACTGGGGATTCGACCCTGCTGTTATCACCGAGCTGGACTGGGATGAGGCGGCAACTCTGGACGAAGGGTTTAAGGTGCATGCCGTTCCCGCAAGACATTTTTCCGGTCGCGGACTGAAACGTAATCAGACCTTATGGGTCTCCTTCGTACTACAAACGCCTAACTTTCAGTTGTTCCTGGGTGGCGATAGCGGCTACGACACCCACTTTGCAGCGGTAGGGAAAAAGTTTGGCAGGTTTGATCTGGTGGTCCTTGAAAACGGGCAGTATGACAAGAGCTGGAAATACATACACATGACGCCTGAAGAGGTATGGAAAGCCGCTGCCGACCTAAATGCGGTGCGGTTGCTTCCCGTGCATTCTTCTAAATTTGCCATCGCCAATCACGATTGGGATATACCGCTCATCACTGTTGCCGCATTGCAAAAACAAACAGACATTTTACTGGCCACACCCATGATAGGTGCTCCGCTCTACCTTAAGGATACCACGCAACATTTTGATCGCTGGTGGGAGCCGGTTCATTAGCAACTCAAGCAGAAGAGAAGGTCAGAGTTCGTTACCGACATAATGGCCTTTACAATACTGCTGCACTACTACTGGCCTGGGGAAGCGGTGCAAATTTTTTTTGAAAAAAAATTTGCACATTCAATTTTCTGCTTATCTTTGCATCCGAAGTTCTTATTTCAATTTTGCTACTTATCAAGAAAGGTGGAGGGAAATGGCCCGATGAAACCTTAGCAACCTATACTCGTTATAAGGTGCTAATTCCAACTCTTAAGTGAGGAAGATGAGTCAGGTCACAGCATCTAATCAAAGATACCAATCATACATCTTTATATAGGCGCTCATCTGATTTATCAGGTGAGCGTTTTTTTATGCTCATTTGATAAATTTTCTTTCGCGGTAAGCAGCA
>JBEBUO010000064.1:0-11462 GCA_040393285.1 Taibaiella helva
TTGTGTCTGTTTTAACAAACAGCTATTGGAAGTTATGCGGGATATTTCTAATTTTAATTTTTAATATTAAAACTGGCCTGAATATTGTTGTGTTGTCTAAAGGACAGTATAGCTACAGCCTTATCGTACGGCAGACTCAGGCTTAATTAATGCGGCTGACTACGCGGTATAATGGCGGAGTCGATGTCGTTGATTATCACCAAATAAGATTATTATGCACCCTACATCAACGTATAAAACACCACAGGACACCCGGTCGCTCAATGATTCAATACCTGAAAGTTTCAACAGGCAAACAAGTGCAGCTCCACCGACTCCTGTGAGTCCGGCAACGCCATTGGCTACACCCTTTGAACATATGGATACTGCCGAAGCTACTGCTTTTGCATCAGCCAACAGGGAAAAGCCCCAGGTCGCAACCTGGCTAAGCGATACCACCCGATCGAGGATGGCCGTTGAAGTAACTATAGATGATATGCGTATTGCTGAAGTATTGTCTATTCAAATGGTACAGACTCTGGGTGATCATCATCAACTGAACATGCGTTTCTACCAGGATCAGGTGCAAGCTACGGGAAGCATGCTGATTGATGGTGCGGAAAAGCTGCTGGGCAAGGTGACAGAAGTAGAACTGTACGATAAGAACGGCAGCTCCGAGGAGCGTTTACAACAGCTGTTTGTAATCGCCGACGTGCAGTTTGAACACCAGGCGCTGAACGAAGGTATTCTTAACATCACCGCCTATGCGCCAACCTGGCTATTAGATGGTGCACCCCATTTTGAAACATTTTATAAAAAGAGCCTGGCCACGATTGCAGCTGCGGTCAGCCAACCCCTATCTCAGGTAAAGGCCTCACTTAAAGCAGCGCCCACAATTGCCGATAACCTTCCATTTATTTGCCGCTACAATGAAAGTGCCTGGAATTTTCTCAAACGCATCAGTGTGGAGACGGGACAATGGTTGTACTTCAATGGGAAAGAGTTGATTTTCGGCCAACCCGAAGCGAAGCATGGCGGTGTTATTGTGTATGGCAATAACTGCAGCCAGTTACAGATGAGCCTTCAGGCCAGGCCGGTACAGCAGCAAATATTTGACTATGAGGCGTCGGGAAACCAGCCTATACATGCCGGTGCTAACAGCTACAATGGTAATGCGGGAGCCTATAACCTTATTGCATACAAAAAGTCGATGGACCTTTTTGGTACGAGTGCTTCAGTGGGGGCACCGGCATTTCTGCCTCCCGCGGCGGCCACCCTGGAGCAATTGGGGAAAAACAAAGGTGCCCAATCCGTTTCGGGTATGTATTATGTGAAAGGCGAAAGCACAGCACATCACCTTAGGGTGGGCCTGAATGTGGATATTGAATTGAACCGCCTGGGCCAAAAGGCGGATCATGCGCCCGTGCGGATCACGAAAGTCACGCATTACTGGGATGTAACCGGAAAGTACCATAATAGTTTTGAAGCCATTCCTGCGGCAGCCGAAATGCAGCCTGCTGTGCCCTATCAGAAGCCCATTACCTATCCTATGCTCGCTGAAGTGATCGACAATGCAGACCGCCAGGGTAGGGTCAGGGTGCAGTTTATGGGCTGGCAGCAAGAGGGGCGTGCAGAAACGGATTTCATTCGTGTGTTAAGCCCGGATGCCGGCAGTAGCGATGTGGTGGGACAGAACAGGGGTTACGTCTTTATCCCGGAAGTAGGAGATCAGGTATATGTGGACTTTGAGTTTGGTAACCCAGACCGTCCTTTTGTTACCGGTAGTGTATTTCATGGACAAAACGGAGTAGGGGGTAAGGCTGGAAACAATACCAAGAGTATCATGACCAAAAGCGGGCATACCATTGAACTGGATGATACGGAAGCGGGTACGCATATTATTATTAAAGACCCCGGTGGCAATGAAATTTACCTTGATACACAAGGTCGGAATATCACCATTAGTGCGCCGGAAACCATGACCCTGAAGTGTAAGAACATGAGGATTGATGTGGAGGAGAATATGATCACACAGGTGGGTAAGAATATTGATACAGCCGCCGGTATGAATATGAACAACACAGCGGGTATGAATATCAGAAGTGCTGCTACAAAAGACCTGTCTATGCTGGCTACGAATATTATCGGTACGGCAGATGATTCTTTAACGCATACAGCGACTAATGGAATTACCCAACATGGTGGGATGTTTGAGGCATTTGCTACTGAGGAAGACTTAAAGTTGTATAGCAGTAAAAAAGTGGTAAATACCAGCGGTGAAAAAGGACTACTCACTTAACGTATAAGAAATGGCCGGGGAAATAATATTTAAAGGTTTAAAAAAGCTTAGTATACAGGCTAAGTCTGTCCGGATGGTTGCTGCCAGTGAGAATTTATCTTATGGTGCAAGATCAGGAAGATCGTCGCAAAAAGGCGATAACGGAACAGATTTGCTAATAGGTCAAGCGCCCGATCCGCCCCAGCACACAACAGAAGCCGAGGTACTGGATGCTTATATTGGTCGCTTAAAGGAAAAAGCGTATACCCGAATAAAATGGGGAGGATTGGAAGAACAACTTTTCCTGGTAATAAAGACCAGAGGTTTGGTCGGGAAAGAAGTAACAGCGAATATCATAGACCGCGATGGTATTATTAGTGGTAAGAAGATGGGATCAATTTCCGTTATGCAAGGGGAGCATACGGCGTTGGTAGCATTGACAGGCAAAGTGAGAAATGATGGCTTTGCTGTCATTCCATTTATGGTTAAGTCGACGGAAAAAAAAACAACAGACTTATGGCGGGAACAAATTGGTCAGACACCTGATAAAAAAGCCCGGTTATGCATATTGGTAGATGCTCATAGTGGTAATGCTGATCTTACTGTGACTTATCGCGGGAATAATCCTAAGGAAGATACCGGTCCAACAGCTGGAAAATCGAATTATTGGCTGGATACAGCTAATACATGGTTTGAGCTGCGTAGGAAAAATCCGGTAATCATTCTGGATGCTGGTCATGGTGACAATAACGCTAAAAATTCCGTATTTGATCCTGGAGCTGTAGATGGAACTGAATATGAAAAGGACTATGCACTCATTTTAGCAGATGCCGTAAATGACGAACTAATAAATAATGGCTTTGAAGCGTATATGACGCGAGAAGGTGATATTAACGTGGATCCACAGAAGCCTATTAACTGGCGCTATGAATTTGCCAATGAGAAAAAGGGAGATATTTTTATCAGCTTTCATCTTGACTCCGGTAAGAATAGCAATGTCTTCTCTGTCTATCAACAAGGGAAGGGTAACGAGACGGAAAGTAAAGCTTTTGCAGGAATTCTTATGGATAAACTAGCCGCAATTGTGACCGTCCCTTCCAACAGTATAAGGCAAGTTAAGGGATATACCCGCTATAACACATTGGGCGTGTTGAACAACTTTAACGGCAAAGTTGGCATATTGATGGAATTTGGTGGGATAGCCAGTGACACGAACCGGGAAGGAATTAAGACCAATAGAAGTACCATTGCTCAAGCCTTTGTAGAAGCTATTAAAGAATATGCTAATGAAGCTTTCTAATGCTGTACTGATACTGCTGCTGAGCATCAGCATTGCCATGGCCCCCGATCTTAAAGGACAGGACCCACGGGTAATTGCTATGGAGCATAAGTTATCCTACCAGGGCTTGATGGAGGCGTACGGAGAGGAACCTGTACTTGCTGGGGTATACTTTCTTACGGACTGTCTAAACCCGTATAGAGAAGCAATAAATGCAGAAGGGCCTTGTGCCCTGGCACAGACAATTAAAAAAAACGCTGTAGATAGTTTCGGTACGAAAAAAATAGAACGATGCCTGAGTGATACAGATTATGTGTTGATAGATCGTTGGTGTAAAATGGAGAAACGCTTACATCATGTGGATATTACAAGTGATGCACCTGTATCTTTTGAATCTGTAGTGTATAATATGCCGGAAGGTAAGTCGTTTTTTCAACCTTACCTTACAGACACAGCTCAGTATTATGGATCTTTGGATTTTAAGCAATCCTGTGCACTCTATTATGACGTGTTAACCTATCTGTCAAAAGCAAATCCTGAAGAGGCGGACGCTTTTTTGGAAAAATATTATCGACAATACAAGGAGGAGCAAACAGAAATAAAATAGCACCAAAGTATTAAAAAGAAGTAGGATAAGCGAAAATAAATGAGACAGCCATTGATGAAATTTTTTTTAATCATTTTTCTTTTTGTCCATTCGGCATTATATGCGCTACATCAGGCTCCGGCCAGGAATGAAGTAGATACGCTCCTTCTGGGTAATTTTGATGAAAGGGGATATGGTGCGCTTGTGAATGGGGAACTGTTGCGGCTACCAGCTTCATCAGCAGGCATATTATATACTGTGGAGCCTGCGTATTTACTGGAACAGTTAGAGCAGGGGAGACTTGCCTTTCACGCTTATGGAGATGCAGATGGCGCCTGGGAGGCCTTTTTATCTGGGAAGGAACTGAAGTTTACCTCTTATACCAATGATGCCGGTGAGGAGACGATTTCTCTGAGCTATGGTTGTGACCACTTGCCGGGCGTGACGATTATGTTCTCCGGATCTAATGGTTGGTCTGGCCTGATAAAAGCAGTGGCATATCAGCGAACCAATAAACAGGAAATTGATGCTTGTGTATATGCTATTAATGATGAAGAAATGCTCTTTGAAGTATATATTAACAAGGGCGGGAAGATATTAAAAGGATGCGGAGCCTTTGAAAAAGCAGAATAAAGTATTAAGTGGATACCATAGAAAACATACAACCCGGAGTTATTCATATTACACCAAGTAGTGTAGCAAGGAAATACGGTGTTATTATTCAATTTGATCAGAAGAAAAAGGTTCATTTTGAACTGGAAATTATTAGTATAACAGCATGGGATGATGGCAATTTTATTTTTGAGCTTGATCGTAAGCAAGTATATATTGATAATAAATCGCCGGATTTATTGATTGATAGGTTAACTGATGAGTTAGGCAGCTATTTATACCCTGTACAAATCAAAGTAGATATTCAGGGGTATATAAAAGATATTCAAAACCATGGCGAGTTAGTGCACGGTTGGGATCAGAATAAATATAAACCAAAGCGGTATTATGCTGGTTCGATAGCCGAACGTATTATTGAGAATATGGACCATGCTATTAGGTCAAAACAGCGGGTATTGAGTGCCTTGAAGCAGGATTGGTTTTTGTCCGTTTTCTTTTCAGGCATTTACGGGTTGAAGCCGATGGATTTTAAGCAGACGACACCTATATACTTGCCTATGGTTGCTTACGGTCCCAAAGTGCGCTTTGCGATATCGAGAGCCATCACGGAGCAGCACACAGCCTCGAAGAGTTTGGTGATTACCTGTAACGGAATTCTGGATGAAGAGCGACGTGCTAAGGAAATAGCGGAAGGCCATATTTTATCGTCCGATGCCGCGCAGGACTCGGCATCAGGCTCGGTGCAATTGATTTACCGCCTGTATCATAAGGACTTTTCGGTAAGGTCAATACGTTGTGATAGCCATTTAGTATTAGGGGAGCAGTCCGAGAAGAAAGTGCGTGTGGAGATCTATCATTTGCCCGAGTTGGACAAACCTATTTAGGGGGGATCAGCCGGGGTAAAAATTGAACGACCATGAGTCAAAAACATGTAGTATGCAACGGAGCTGTTTGCCAATGTAAGTTTGGCACCACACCGGATAAGTTGAAGGTGAAGCAAACTGATTATTATATCAACGAAAGCAGTCCTTCGAAGAAGGCTATTGCCAATACTTTGGATATTGGTCAGCCTTTTGAGGCCAATACATTCGGGAGTTGTAAGATGATGAACAATAATCCTTGTAAACCGGCTATTACCCAGTGGCAGGACTTCTACGATAAGGTAACCTTACAGAACGGTGGTAAGATTTTGCTGGAGAGCAGCAAGGCGACTTGTGCTATTGGCGGTAGTCCTTGTGTGGAGATTACTTACCATGGGCAGGTGGCAGAGCTAGGCAAGAGCAACGTGGAGAAGGCGGATGAGGAGGTGCAGGCAGTCTTGAATCCGTTGGTGAATGTAGGCGCGCAGGAGGAGGAATTAGTAATGCCCGACAGAAACCAAAATTAATTTTATGGCAGATCAGAACAAGCAAATACATATCGCACCTTTGGTCATGAAGGGCCAATCTTTTGAGCAGAATCATCGAGTGCTGACGTTAACCAAGGCGGAAGCATTTTATGCTACGCTATCCGATTTGAAAGATCAGCTTTTCTCTAAGTATGTGCCTGGAACTTCGACTCCAGAAGTAGATACAGAAAAAAGAGATGAAGTTCCTTCATTGACCGAGGGATACAAGGATATTTCTTGGATGTGGATTGTTGATCCAAGTGCGGATAACATCGGTCAGGGAGGACACAACCCTACCTTTAGTAAAGGGATCAAACAAGGACTTGTTCGGGTTTCATTTCCTAAATTCTTGGAAGGTGGCGGTGTGTTATGGCTGGAGCCTTTTGCTGAGCAACCAAGTGGTTCTGTCGCCAATGGATTATTTGTTAGGGCTATAGGAACTCCCGAGATTTTGGGTGTGGAATGGACCGATTTACAAGGAAATAATATTAACTCCAATGAGGTTAATTTTGGAGATACCGTATTGCTGAAGGTATATACGGTAGGTTTATATTGGGATGATATTATTATTCAACTCAAGGATTTAGACTATTTGTCGATGGTGGATGATCCGGATGATTTGCCAGCCTATGAACGAAATGGTATAGGTACACCCAAAGCGCCCATCGCAGCCGGTCAAAAGACACCTCCAAAAGTATATAAGAGCTTGACGAGGAGGGTGAAGTATGCAAAGTATAGGCCATCTTCTAAGAATAACTATGCTTCAGCCATTAATGACTATCTGGGAACATTGGCTACCGATAATGAAAATCACTATGTTCAGATAGCAGAAGTAGAGATATATATCGATGAGTACTGGGTTGAGGATGGGGGCAATAGTCTAAAGATCTTCCCTACGATAAATAATAGGAGAATAAATAAAGAAAAAGCCTTTCAGCAAGATTTTGTTTTGGTGAAGAATAAGAAGCAAGTTGTTCAGTCTAAATTAACGCCTACTGGAAATGTCCCAATACTTGTTAACGATAATGAATTTAATCTGGCTGCTTTTCACCATTGTCTATATCGCGCTATTACTATTACGCTACCAGATAAGACAGTCGATGGTAAAAAAGTGCCATCCAGGCCAGTAACTCTATTTGAAGAAAATAGTGAAAAGCCCGAGTTGCTTACTATAAGAGACTTTGAAGTGATAGCAGGGGATACCGGAAACTTAAAAAAGATTACCCTCGATGTGGTCGGCGTAGAAAATGCAGAAGCTGATTGTGTGACGACGCCTATCCATTTGCAGAAGACAATTGTTATTGAAAGCCATCCGGAAAAGGATATAAAGCGACACCCTAAGGAGCCGGAAGACAATCGTTGGAAGATGGAAGGGAATGGGAGTGCAGACATAGGTATATTTAAACAGGAGGGGAAAACTACAAGAGAAGTCAGGTGGCTAGTTTATCCTATGAATGTCTATACCAATGAAGGTGATGATAATAAACTAATATTCGATGCTCGTTTCCCTTACAACAGAGCAGATATAGACATGGCTGGCATGGGGTCTCTTAAGCTCCCCTTCATTTTCCGATATTTTTGGTTGAGCGATGCCGTGGCGGGTACGCCTTATGTAGTACATGTAGCCACTTGTAGATACGACAATCGAGTTAAAGTTATCCCTTACCCTGATGTGGAATGGAGTTTAGCCTTTAATTTCAGTGATCCGGAAGATGGGAAAAAATCGCGTATTACCCTTGCCAGTGATTCGATACAAACGGAAAAAAGACATCAGCCATTACGGAAATGGGTATCCATTGGCGATCGGCAGTTTGGGATTGGTTTGACGGCCAAATTCAATGGAGAAGATGAACGAGAATATTCATCTGACTACGTACTTAAACTAAAAGAGAAGTTTAAGACTTTAGTGAAATTGATAGATAATATTAATAACCTTTTTAACCCAAACAATGCGAATGCATCTGAAGAAGATAAGGAAAAGACAAGGCAGTTTCTGGAAAGGAAAAAGGGGCAAATTGCAGAACGGGAAGCTCAGGAAAAAAAAGATTTAGGGAAGCAGAAGGAGTTACTTAAAGATGCCGTAAGGAGATATCGGGGAACAGATAATGACAAACAAGAGGAAAGAGAAAAGAAGACAATCAGGAGTAGGCAAAGAAGTATTAGAAGGGCAAATGCTAAACTGGCAAGAACAGCTATAGGGTTTGATATTATTTGGCCAAATGTAGAGGGAGGCCTTAGCTGGAAGTTGGTGCAGACCAATGATAACCAAGAGGAACAATACCGCAATAAAGTGGGATTGATGTTTACCGGTGCAGTGGAGTTTAGCCCTTTGTTGGGCGCATCTATTTATTTGGATTTTCTGGCATTGGTGCAACGACTGCATCCTATCGCTTATGCTATAATCGCTATTGCAGATCTTACGATAAGTCAGATGGGGGATGGTAGCAAAATTATTGTAGAACTTAGAGGCACTGGCATTTTGGGAGGAAAGTTTGAAGGTTTTTATAATAAGCTCACCGGCGAAAACTCTTTTAATAAAGAAGATCGTGATGAGAATAATATGCCGGTGGCAAAAGTTACTGGTGATTTTACGGTGTCGCTTAAGGTACACATTAAGATTGCCCAAAAGAAGAACTTGATTTTTGTTACGGTAGAAGGTTCTGGAGAAGTAGAGTTGGAGGCCGTTGCTACTTGGAAGGCAAGGGCGGCCATTGATGCTAATGACAAAGGAGTTTATGCTAATATTTTTGGCAACTTTGATGGTATAAAAATTTTAGGAAAAGGAAAGGTATCAGGAAAGGTAAGCGGGAGACGTGCTGCCGATGTTCCGGAAAATAACAAAGACGCGTCAACTTTAGGAGGAAGTATGGGATTTAATGTTGAATTTGAGGCTATGCCCAAGCAAGAAGAGGAGCTAATCACTACCATACAACTTGGAGGGAATTAACTAAAATGCTAAATTATTATTATGACAAATAGGATACTGGTTCTGATGCTATTGGCGGCTAGTTTTCATTCCTGTGCGCAAAACAATACAACAATGGAAAAATCGATTAAAGATATATACAAAACAGTGCAACACCGTGATCAAGCTATAGAATACCGTGCCAACATACAGGTAGGCGCCTGTAGTTTTGAATTTTTAATTAACGACGTACCTGTGCAGTCCTATTTTGAAAATGCAAATGGTACATTTAATGTTAGCGCACCCTTTAATGATGCTATTTTGGCGTCAGGGATTCAAAGATGGAAACTGATTCTTTATCCAGCTTACAAGGACCGTGTGCAAACCGAAGTATTGTCACCCAATATATTGATCGATATCGAAGTGGAGGGCTTGCGTCATACTGCTGAAAGTGTTCGGACTGTTTATGGGCCGGTATCTTTAATCACTACTCCCGTTAAAGAAAACGACAAAGGTGAAGAGGTGTTTGAGCATGCCGGAGCGCCGGTTGCTATTTACGAAGGAACCTTTGAAGCTAAGGTTCCCTATAAACTAAGCGGTTGGAGCGAGAGTAAAGACCTCTCTAAAGAAGATCAGGAACAATTATTAGTGGAAGTGCTTAGAGCTACGCAGGCATATGCCAATTGTTTTAAAAGCAAAGACACTGTAGGAGTGACCAACTTAGTATATAACAAAGAAGTCGAGTATCAACAAGCAAATTTTTGTGGAAAAGAAGACTCGGAGGAGCAATGGAAATATTATTTGGAAAACTTCAACTTGCCAGATGCCATTGTTCAGCCGATAGAAAATTATAAGATGAGGATATATGGAGATGGTAGATTAGTGACATTAGAAAGAAACGATTTTCCTTATATCGGTGAACCCGTGGTGAGAATTAACTACATGGAGGGAAATAGAAAGATGATTTCTTATCTTTTTGCAACCTTTCATAAACCTAAAGGCAGCGATAAGCTAGAAATTATACGCTAGATGTAATGCATACAAAATCGTCTAGTAAATCAGCTACACGAAACCACAGTAAATGGAAAGCCATATTTTTTTCTCATGTAGCATCTATTAATAATGACTTATGGTAATCAAAGTATTTATTATATTATTTGTAACTTCATTCTTAAGTTGTTCATTAGAGACACAGACTAATGCGGTAAATAGCAAACTGGAAAATTTATACAAAGAAATACCCCACTATCAAAATCAACCAGAATATTGACTGTTCATTCATAGGAATGATTGCTCTTATATGGCTAGGATTGATGATATGCCTGTCTATACAGATTTTAACGAAGGAGCTTTGAAGTCGCTTTCATTCCCCATCAATCCCTTATTACTCCAAAGTGGGGAACATATTTTAAACCTCACTTTATTGCCAAAGTCGGGTAGTGATTTCAAACTCAACACTACTTTATCGGAGGGGTATTCGGTAAAAATTAAGATTGTCAGAAACGAAAATAAAAAAGATATCGTTGTTTTCGAGCAGGAATATAAAGCAGGTCCAAACAACAAGCTCCCTTTAAGAGAATATATCGTTCCTTTCAATGTTGACGTGCCTTACAAGCTGTCTGGGTGGCAGAACGGAATAGACCTAAAGCAAGAAGATGAAAATACCCTGGAAAAAGAAGTGATTGGATTTTATAATGACATGATAAAAGATTATGAAACAAAAAACTTGAAAAATGTGGGTGAAAAATATTACAAGCGACAACTTGAAAATGCAGAAAGTTTATATCTTGATCAACCACAGGATTCAAGAAAATTAGTAGAAGAATTACAGGAGGATCTAAATAAAAAGCAGGATTTTAAGCTTGAACATTATAAAATGGAATTTTACGGAAACGGAAAAGTAGTTGGATTGATAAGAACAGATGGAGAGTTTAGAGGGAAGTCTGCATTTTTGGGGCTTACTGATGAGGGTTTTTATATTTACAGTCTGTTGTTATACCGACCAAAGGCTGGTGAACCACTTCAAGTAATCAGGTAATCTATGAAATTATTACTGCTATTCTTTTTATTATTTTTTTGTCTGCAAAGCTACAGTCAGGCCAAAACCGATAAAGTAACCGACCTCTATAGAGAAGTACAATACCGTGATCAGGCCAGAAATATATACATAAAAGAAGAAGTTAGTCAGTTGAAAAACTTTTATTACGAGCCTATTTTTGGGATGCAGATCGAGACGGTAAATGGATTTTTTTTACCAGCTCTACGATTTTTTTCACTTACCTTTTTTTAGGGGTTTTTTTGACTAGTTCACTAGGCTTGAGTATCAGAAAGATAACTACTAGTAAAGAGACTCAGATATATGAGGCCGATCAATATTATTAGGTACGGATTAACCATGCGGAACGCAATAGAAAATGATATCTTACATGTTTGCTA
>JBEBUO010000065.1:0-11455 GCA_040393285.1 Taibaiella helva
CTTTGGTATGGCAGCTCTATCCCAACCCGGCTACAGGCAAGGGTTTTGAGGTAATCATAGAGGATGCCGGCGACTACCTGCTTCAGCTTTATGACGGCAAGGGAGCCCTGCTGTATCAGGTAAAGCTTCAAGCAGGGAAGCATTCCATAAAGACAGGTCAGGATCTTACAGCTGGCAGCTATACGGTGGTGCTAAGCGATGTTACCGGTAACCGTGACAGTAAAAAAATGATTGTCAAATAATTATATGAACTATTTACCCTTAAAACAGCCCATTTATGAAAGCGATAATTGCCCTACTGTTTGCTATTATTTCTATATACGCGACGAAGCTTCCGGCCCAAACGCCTTTTGCAGCCGTGGATACACCCTTATTCTACAAACACGTCGAAAAGATGAGAAGGGACTTTTACCAGCAATACTATACTACCGCCGACTCCGGCATAAGGGCGGAGAAGATGTTTAATCGCTGGTTGAACTTCTGGACGCCCCGGGTGGACCTGAGCGTCAGTACTATCGACAGCATGTTTGCCAGCTCACTGATGCTTTACGATAGGGAGCTGGCTAAGTCAACAAATGGTTGCCTGGGCAATCCGGAATATGCCGGCAACTGGTCTTATTTCGGGCCGGATAAGGATAATTTTAATGCCTTACATGATACCGTTGGCCGGGTCAACGCCGTATGGGTAAAGCCTACCGATGCCAACTATATCCTGGCGGGCGCATCGGCTGGAGGGATATGGAAAACTATCGATGGTGGAAAAAACTGGGTAAATATAACCGACAATAGTTCGGCTGATTACGATCTTCCTGGCACCCTGGGCATTACGGATATTGCCGTAAGTCCTTCTAACAATAATTTTATCTACGCGGCAACCGGTACGCATAAATCAAATGCAGGCAACTGGACGGGCAAATATACCTTAGGCATCATAAGAAGTACGAATGGAGGCGCTACCTGGAGCATTGACATGGAGCATCGGGACAAGCTGGGCACCTTAAGTTCCCTAGGCTGGCAGGGACAGGATAATCCCCTTAACAAGCTGGCCTATTCTCCCCAAAACCGGCTTTTTGCCTTACACAGTAACCGGATACTTATGAAGGCATCTGAGGCCAGCCCCTGGGTGGACATTACACCTTCTTTCTTTACCTCGGATACCAGTATCAGTAATAACTATGCGTTTCACGATCTCGAGTTTTTTAATACAGCAAAAAATGCCAGCAAGCTCGTCGTATCGACCAATACAAAACATTGGGTACCCGCTACCGAATGAAACAGGTGGAAGTATTGTACGGCCCGGCATCCACCATTTACGGTTCAGACGCGCTCGGCGGGGTCATCCATTTTAAGACCAGGGCTCCGGTGCTTTCGGAAGAGCCGGGACGATTGACGGTGCACTCCGGGGAAACGCTGCGCTATAGCAGTGCTTATGGTGAATTTACCGGTCACGCAGACATCAGCCTGGGTACGCGCAAATTTGGCTCCCTTACGTCCCTCAGCTTTAGCCGCTTCGGGGACCTGAAACAGGGCAAAAGCCCGCGGAACCGGTACCCGGATTTTGGTAAACGATCGATGTACATCGATCAGGTAAATGGCAGGGACAGTGTGTTGTCGAATCCGGATCCTTACTGGCAAAAATACAGTGGCTACCGGCAATTGGACCTGATGCAAAAACTGGTATGGCAACCGGATGACCGGCAACGTCATAAGCTGAATGTACAGTATTCGACTACAAGCGATATTCCCCGTTATGACCGGCTTACGGATGGGCGGGACGGGCAACTGCGTTGGGCGGAATGGTACTATGGACCTCAGGAGCGATTTCTGGCTGCTTATTCATTTGAAAGCCATGCACCGGTAGCCGCTTTTGACCGGATGATGCTGGGTGTCAATTACCAGAAGGTGGAAGAGAGCCGGATGCAGCGGGCCTATAGAAAGGATTGGCGGGAGCATCGCATAGAGTCTGTTGATGTGTTAGCCGCACATATTGATTTCAAAAAAGCCATCAGGCGTCATGAGGTCAGTGCAGGGGTTGATGGCCAGTTTAATTTCCTGACCTCGCGTGCCTTTAAACAACATATAGCCACAGAAGCGCGGGATGAAGCGCTGGATACCCGGTATCCTGACGGGAAGAATAACATGAACTATACGGGAATTTATATTCAGCACCTGGCGCACCTGATACCTGGTCGCCTGCTGTTGAATGACGGCCTGCGGCTGATGTCACCTTACACAGTACTTTTGTCGATACCGCTCTCCTGCATTTACCTTTTAGTGAGGCCCGGCAAAATAATATTACCTATAGCGTCAACCTGGGTTTGATCTACCTGCCCGATGAAAGGAGCAAATATGCCCTGAGCATGGCAACAGGCTTCCGGGCACCTAATATCGATGACCTGGCCAAGGTATTTGAATCGGCAGGTGGTGAACAAGTTGTGGTCCCCAATCCCGGGCTGCGACCCGAGCAGACCATCAACCTGGATATAAGTGCCGAAAGACAGTTTGGTGGTCTGCTTAAGGTGGAGCTTACCGGGTTTTATACCTGGTTTCGCAACGCCATCGTGTTGGATGCATTTACGCTCAATGAAGCCTCGGCCATCGTGTATAACGGAGTGCTTACACCGGTTGTAGCTAACCAGAATAAGGCCAGGGCCTTCGTGTATGGGATTCAGGCTGCTATGGAGTTGGCGCCATTCAACGGCTGTTTATTATACAGCTATTTAACGTACACAAAGGGACGTTACCAGGATAGGCAGGGTGAGGTACCCATGGATCATATACCGCCCCTCTTCGGCAAAACGGGGATTTCCTATAAGTGGCGTTTTTTTACCGGTGAATTTTATTCGTTGTACCATGGCCGGAAACCCAAGCGGCTGTATAACCCCTATGGTGAAGATAACCTGCAGTATGCTACGCCGGATGGTATGCCTGGCTGGTACACCTTAAACCTGTCTACTTCATGGGAACTCAATAATAAGATCAGACTACAAGTAGCCGCCGAAAACATACTGGACAAAAACTACCGGGTGTTTGCCTCAGGGATCAGCGCTGCCGGCAGAAACTGGGTACTCAAATGCAGCCTGTCTTTTTAATTTAATAACCCGAGGAAGCAACTGGTCCGATATCCCTTTTTATCTACTCCCACTTCTTGACAATCAAAGAAGAATTTGTGCCACCGAACCCAAAAGAGTTAGAGAGGAAGGTATCGAATCCTCGTTGCAGGGTCCGGGGCAGCACATTAATCTTTGCCGAATGCTCATCCGGGTTTTCGAAATTGATATTAGGCGCCATAAAATCATGCTGCATCATTAAAAGCGAATACACCACTTCACTGGCGCCGGCCATCCAGCACTCATGCCCGGTCATGGATTTGGTGGAGCTTACCGGCACCTCGCCGCCAAATACATTGTAGATCGCTTCCGCCTCGGTGCCATCGCCTGCGGGCGTAGAGGTGGCATGGGCGTTTACATAACCCACGGCTGCCGCGGCCACACCGGCATCGGTAAGGGCTTTCCGGATCGATCGCACCTGGCCCTCCACACTGGGGTTAGAGATATGTGCCCCATTGGACGAAAAACCATAACCCAGCACTTCTGCTATAATGGGTACACCACGTGCCTGAGCACTTTCCAGGCTTTCCAGGATAAGGGTGGCTGCCCCGCCGCCTGGTACCAGGCCATCGCGATCGCGATCAAAGGGGCGACTGGCTGCCTCAGGTACCTCTTCGCGGGTGGAGAACGTACCTAAGGCATCAAAATTAGGCATGGAATAATCATTGATTTCCTGAGCACCGCCGCAAATGACACGTTCCTGCAAACCATTCTTGATGAACAAATAGCCTAAACCGATGGCATGTGAACCACTGGCACAGGCGGCACTAATGCTGAAATTAATACCTCTTAACTTTAAAATAGTGGCGAGGTTCATGGTAACGGTAGAATTGAGCACCTGAAACACAGACCCGGAACCAATCATCATGGCATCTTTTTTCTCCCGCAACACATCCATCCCCTCAATGACCGGCTTGGCACTACTGTCGTTACCAAAAATAATACCCGTCTCCTCCCGTTGAAAAAAGTCGATATCCAGCCCGGCTTGTGCCATGGCCTCCATCGTAGACATGTATGCAAATTCTGCCTGCTCCGGCATCATGATGCGTGCCCTTCGGTCCAGTAAGCCTTTTAAGTTAGGACGTTCCACAAAACCCGTCAAGGCCGACCGGTAACCCATGGCTTTGCGTTCCGGACGGAAAACAATCCCCGACTTTCCCTGAAACAGGGAGTCGGTAACTGCTGCGCAACCGGTGCCCAGCGAGGAATAAATACCCATGCCTGTGATGACAACTCTATTCATGTAAAACGTGCTATAAGTTGGGGTCAAAGTTATAGAATAGATCGCTATTCATACCTCAGGGCCTCAATAGGATCAAGCCTTGCCGCTTTGGCTGCCGGATAAAACCCTGAGATCAGGCCCACCAGTGTACATAAAACCAGGCCAAAGATGATCCATACCCAGGGGATGATAAAGCCCGTTTTTAATAACAGGGAAACAATATTTCCGATAACAATACCTGCCATCACGCCAATCGTACCGCCCACGATACTGATGAGCACAGATTCGGTAAGAAACTGTTGTTTGATTACGCTGTTGCGCGCGCCAAGTGCCTTATTGATGCCAATTTCACGCGTACGCTCGGCTACCGATACCAGCATGATATTCATCAGCCCGATAGCGGCACCCAGGAGCGTGATGAACCCGATAAACATGGCCGCACCGGAAACGTAGGTAATATTCTCCAGTACCATAGCCGCCAGGTTATCATTTTTATTGACACTAAAATTAGATTCGGCACCCAGGGGCACTTTGCGGATCACGCGAAACAGGCCTTCCGCTTCTTCAGTGGCCAGATCCACCAGCGCTACACGAGGTACTTTTACACTGATTACAAAAGAGCGACCTCCACCATAAACCGCCCGCGCATTTTGCAGGGGAATAAAAGCACTGTTGTCCAGGTTGGAGATCATACTACTGCCCTTACTTTCAGTAACAGCTATGACCCTGTATTGGACATTTCCGATCCGGATGACGGCATTGATGGCATTGGTGAACTTCCCTTTGAATAATTTCTTAGCCAGGCCATGGCCCAGTATACACACGTAAGCACCCGAGGCAATTTCCTGGGATGTAAAATTCCTACCGCCAATTAAATTGGTAGAGGAAATATCCAGATAAGCCTCATCAACCCCGAGTACACGGACATTGGGGTTGGTCTTTTCTGAGCCATAGGCTACTGTAGCGGCACCCGAGCCCACCATAGATACGCCGGTAACCGCCGGGAAACGAAAGCGTTCTTTGAATGCCAGCGCCTCCCTCAGCTCAATGTCTTTGCGCCTTTCCGACGAAATATTAAGCCCGGCATCACTTTTTTTTGAGATCAGGAACCTATTCGTAATCTGGAAGGTATTGGCCCCCATATCGCTAAAACTGGAATAAATGCTTGCCTTAAGACCTTCAATAGCCGTAAGGATACCTACCAGGGCCATAATACCCAAAGCGATAATACCTATCGTAATCCCGGTACGCAACTTGTTGGTACGGATGGAACGATAGGCTAGGGCCGCATTGAGCATTAACTGGTGTAAGGACATGAACCTACAGATAGTTTAAGAGAGTTGGCCTTGGCCTGTTTTATTTAGCCTTCTCGGCTATAGTGTAAAGGATAATGAATTCTACCCGCCTGTTTCTTCTTCTGCCTTCTTCCGTACTGTTATCGGCTATAGGTGTAGCCATGCCTAAACCCCAGGTCAGCATACGCGACGGGGCTACCCCATCTGACTCAAGCAATTGGCGGGTTGCTTCCGAGCGTTCTTTAGAGATCTGCAGGTTGTACGCTTTGGCACCGGTATTATCGGTGTAGCCATTGATCAGCATATGGGTTTTATCAAATTTATTGAGCGCCGCGGCAAACCTGTTCATCAGTGGCCTTACTTCGGGCGTGATCTCGGAAGAGTTAAGGGCAAAGAGCAGGTGCTCGGGAAACAGGACTTTAACCGTATCATTAAGCATACTCACTTCCGCCTCGTTCAAAGCGCCCCTGAGCTCCATATACGTCTTTTTCATGTAAGTGCTCTTTTGTTTGGCCAGCCGTTTTTGTGGGTTGCAGGCGCCTAGCAACAAAAGGAATGCAAGTAGCGGAAACCATACTTTTTGCATAGCTATAGATTTAAATAGTGACGAATGGTGGTTTACTATGGGTCCCTGAAGCACGGGGACCGGTTTATTTATTGATGGCTAATTTAAAACCAACGCCATGCACGGTCTGTAATTCCACACCTTCTGCGTCGCGCAGGTATTTTCTGAGCTTGGTCATGAATACATCCATACTCCTTCCTAAAAAATAATCTTCCTTACCCCATACATTCAATAAGATATCCTCCCGCTTCACCACCGAATTGGCATGAATACATAAAAACTGCAGCAAATCGGCCTCTTTTTGTGTGAGTTGGTGCTTGTGGTCTTCATGCAACAGTTGCAGGTTACGGTAGTCAAAGACATAATTGCCAAGCTCAAAGCGGTCTGCACTATTTTCGGGTTTGCGGCGTGTATGCTTCAGGAATACCTCCATGCGCAACAGCAGCTCCTGCATATTAAAAGGCTTGGTAATGTAATCGTCGCCGCCTGTTTTAAAGCCGGCTATCCGGTCCTCATCCATCGACTTAGCGGTCAGAAAAAGTATGGGAATTTTTTCATTCTTTTTTCTGATCTGTGCCGCCAATGCAATGCCGTCCTTCTTAGGCAACATCACATCGAGCAGACAAATATCTATATTGTGACGCATAAACTGCTGCCAGCCTGACTCACCATCCGAACTGAAAATCACATCATAGCCATGCTCCTCCAGATTATCTTTAACTACAAATCCAAGTGTGTTATCGTCCTCAACCAACAAAACTTTAGGTTTAGCTTGCATATACTTGTTTTAATTTTTTGGAAAAGTTAATAAAAAAATACTTCCCCGCCCAACTTTACTATCGCAATTGGCCTCACCGCCATGGGCCCGTGCAATGATGCGTACATAGTTGAGCCCGAGACCAAACCCCTTTACATTGTGGATATTTCCGGTAGGCACCCGGTAAAATCTGCTGAACAACATTTTCCGGTGGCCGGGATCAATACCGATACCATTATCCTCCACCTCAATTTTAATCGACTTACCCTGGGTCTTCAACCTGATGTGGATATGAGGTGTGCGCTCATTATATTTGAGGGCATTGTCTATTAGGTTACTGAGCATGTTCTTAAGATGGAGCTTATCGCCCCTGAAAGGTACCGGTTGCTCCGGCAAGGTAAGTTTTAAAGTAGCTCCTTTCTTTTCGAAGGTACTTTCAAAATTATGGGTGACTTCCCGGATCAGTTCCTGCCATACAAACTTCTCAGCACGCAACTGGATCTCACCCCGTTCTGCATGAGCCATATGCAGTACACGCTCTACCTGGAGTGCCAGTTGCGAGGCCTCATTGTCAATGATGGTAGCATAGTTCAATAAGCGTTGCGGTTTTTCGATGATCTTGGGGTCTTTCAATACCTCAGCAGACAACTGTATGGAGGCAAGCGGCGTTTTAAACTCGTGTGTCATATTATTGACAAAATCTTTTTGCACTTCGCTCAGTCGCTTTTGTTTCAGCAATAACAGGATAACATAGGCCAGAAAAATAAGCACACAAACCAGAAACATGGAAGAGAGTGTCCAAATGGAGAGTTGCGACCGGACAAAGTTTTTTCTATGAGGAAAATAAACGCCGAAGTAATAATTATCCTTGGTCAGCTTGGGGAAATTCATCACCGGTTCAAAGGGCTCGTTGCTTCCACTCATCTGCACATAATGATAACTGATAAGAGTATCTTCCATGCAGTCATACTGCCCGAACTCAAAGTCGGTAATCACATTCTGCTGTTCAAATTCGACTTTAAGAAAATGCATCAATACATTGGCATCCACATGGTCATTGATCTGTACAATAAAATAATCATCGGATACCTGATCTACTATATTGTACACCAGGGGCTGCATCTTCTTCAATTCCCAGATGCGCAGGGCCACATTCCGCAAGCCGGTATTTACCCGAAGGTTAAATTCCTTATCCTCCAATACATAGGCCCTTTGTACCCAATATACTTGCGTACCTATGATGCCTATCGCCGAAAGCAGCGCCAGGATAAAGATCAACCTTAAGGTCGCGTTTTTCATATTGGAACAAAGGTATAGGTTAGGGTCATTTCTGACAAGGAAGCAATGGGTACTTCACATTTGCTTAATGAAAAATGGCTATGTCTGCTGCGTACAGTAATTAAAAAAGCGCATTACATCATCGGCCAGCCTGTCGGGGTGCTCCAGCATGCTCATATGCCCGCAAGGACTATATACCGACACTTTATTGACGGCAGCAAGATGTGCCTGCTTCAAGGCGTCTTCCATCCGGGTAGCTGTATCTTCGTCACCTATAATCCATTGTACCGGAAAAGTTGCCTGCCGCAGTACCTCCTGGTGATCCTGCCGGTGCATAATGGCCGTATAGAAGGCCGCCAGGTTGGTTGGACTGATTTTCATACCACTGGTCACCACACTGCTCACAACATGGGGATGTGCCTTTGCAAAAGAAGCGGCAAAAAGGTTTTGGGCCATGCCTCTGAGGAAGGTTTCCTGTTCCGTGTTGCCTTTTGACATCAAGCTGATCGCCTTCTTCCTGTTGGCTTTCTTTTCTTCGTTATCCGCATTGGCCAGTGAATGCACCAGCGAGATACCCAATACCCGCTCCGGATAACGGGACGCAAACTCCATGGCCACATAGCCACCCATGGAATGACCAACCAGGATTGCCTTGTCTACGCCTTCCTTGGTCAACATTTGCGCTATTTCCTCCGCCATCATAGCCATACTTAAGGCTGCGGTATCCGGAGCAGGGCTGCTACCCGCGCCCGGCAGGTCGGGCAGAAAAAGTCGGTATTGTTGTTGCAATTTCGGGCTTATCGTTTCCCAGGTACTGCTGTCGTTGGGAAAACCGTGGATGAGTACGACAGCTTGTCCCTCTCCGGTAAGGTTATAATGTATCATGAATATTTGATTTTAGCAGGATTCAGCAGGACTATAGATTATTTTTATACAGATCAACATAGACGTACATCAGGCAAAGGAGCAGCGGTGCAATTTCAATCAAGGGCATTTGCTGAAAGCCTATGATATGCACGATCAGGGCCACAATGAGCAGACTAATGCCTGCCAGGGCATATATTTTAAGCCAGCGCCGGGATTGATGTGCCACAAAGGCGACAATCATATTAGTCGGTAATGCCCATAATATATTGTAATTACCGTTGCAGGCCTGATGATCTGTACCCCACCACATGAAGAGCATGAGTACACCTAAAGCGCCGGTGACCACTAAAATAAGGAAACGCATGAAGCCCTTGAGGTATCGGAACGGCTTGGCGAGATAGGAAAGCACAGTAAGTACCAGGAGGCCCATCAGCGCCCATAACGGCCCGTTAAGGCGGGAAGGAGCGGGTGCAGCCGCTGGCAGAATCGTATGCTCCGCTTTGATCAGGTGCTGACCCTGATGATGGGCATGTATCAACCCTTCATGTAAATAATCGGGCAAAAACATGCTGGACGCATCCGTCATTGCGGTATCTACAGGACTTCCCAAGAGGAGGTTGATACCCAGGCGCTCCCAATGTTTATCCCTAAGGTATTGGTTGATCACCTTTCTAAAGGTAATCCCCTCTCCTTCGACTGTGGGGCCAAAGGCGAAGGAAGCTCCGAGTACGCGAGGAAAAATATCGCGCACCCGTGTGGCGCAATTATCATACAGGAAATCGTATAAATAGCTCCGGTTTTCGGGTAGCAGGTTGTTTTCCAGAAAAGCAATAATCGCCCCGGTTTCCGCTGACGACAACTGTAAGACCTGCTCTGTTACACTTCGCTTTTCTACCTGGTACGTGTACAGAAAGTCGGTGTAACTGCTTCTATCCAGGTAATAAAACAGTTTGCCGCGCGTGAATTTGGTATAGAACTCAGGATCCTGGTAGTCGAAAGTACCGTAATTGTACACCACATCCCTTCCTGTAGCACTGTCTTTTATACGGATACCCGTATGCCCGAAGGAGGAGTATAATTCACTACCGGTTCCACAGGTAAGGATACTGATCTGCGTGGCCGATTCCGGGGTGGTAGCTACGGCAGACCGGGTCTGGGCGATGGCCGAATAACAGGAAAGTAGTAAAAGAAAACATAGGCGCAAATGCAGCATGGCTAGAAAGTTTATTATTGATCGGGCATGAATAATCAAGGCATAGGAAAGCAGATAAGGCTTACTATTTGCTCTAAATAACGTTGGTCGGTACGGTCAAAACGGGCAAGCTGTTCACTATCCACGTCCAGCACACCCACCACAACACCATCTTGTAGAATGGGCACTACGATCTCTGAGCGCGAGCGGCTGTTGCATGCTATATGCCCTGGAAACTGATCCACATCGGGTACGATTAAGGTAGCCGCCTGTGCCCAGCTTTGGCCGCACACGCCCCGGCCTTTGGCTATACGGGTACAAGCCAGCGGCCCCTGAAATGGCCCCAATACCAGTGTCTCCCCCCGCACGATATAAAAACCCGTCCAAAACCAGTTGAATTGTTGCTGTAATACCGCAGTTATGTTGGCTAAATTCGCCAGACTATCCGGCTCCTGGCTAATCAGCGCCTCGATCTGAGGCAAAAGCCTACTGTATTGGGTGCTTTTATCGCCTGTTATTTTCTCTATCTGTATGTCCATATCGGCATGTTATAGCTAGTACTTATAGCGCAAGAAATTAAATCTACACAACAAAATTCAGCAAAAAGGATATTAAATGATAATTTTGTGGTCTAAATATTAAAATGATGTCGGAAAAACCGGGAATTGTATCAAGCGTTTTTGGCAAGAAATGTCCGAACTGCAGGAAAGGAGCCATGTTTACCAATAAAAGCATCCTACCTTTAAAGGAGATGCTGGATATGCCCGACAGGTGTGCCGAATGTGGCCAGAAGATGGAGATAGAGCCCGGTTTCTATTACGGCACGGGATATGTAAGCTATGGACTGAGTGTGGCCATCGCGATTTTCAATTTCGTTTGGTATGCTGTGCTGATCGGATTTTCCTGGCAGGATAATAGTATTTGGTACTATCTGGGTATCACCATTGCGATGCTCTTACTGCTCCAACCCTGGCTCATGCGGATGGCACGCGTACTGTACCTTTATATGTTTGTAAAATACAACAGCAATAAATCCTTACCCAAAGTTAGCCATAGCAGCTAGGCTTACTTAGCAACCTAATAAAAAGCAACCTACTATATACCAGTATCTTTGATAGGGACATTCAGAAAATAGTCTCTAATTGGAATACATTAAGTTTTTCCCTACT
>JBEBUO010000066.1:0-11341 GCA_040393285.1 Taibaiella helva
TAAATTAATAAATGGAGCCTGAAATCGGGCAAGAATATAAAAACAGGTGTTAACCAGAAGAACTAAATCAACATACGGTCCTGCTACTAACGATTCAGATAAGCCATTCTAAATACCGGCTTTTACAATACCTTTGTAGGTACCCGGACAACAAGCACTTAAATTATTTACCATATGCAAACAGCTGACATGCAGAAAGCACAGGGTCACTGGCTCCTGGCAAAAATGGGTAAAAAAGTATTACGTCCGGGTGGTCGAGAACTCACCCGGCGCCTGGTTGCGGCACTAGGTATAGCACCGCATGACCATATCGTTGAATTTGCCCCGGGTCTGGGCTTTACGGCATCGCTGGCCCTGGCCGGCAATCCGGCATCTTACATCGGTGTAGATGCAGACGAAGACGCTGTCCGGTTATTAAATCGTCGCTTTAAAGGCCACCAGGTTCAGTTCATACAAGGCAATGCGGCCAGCACCTCCCTGGCTGCCGAAAGCCAGGATAAAGTATATGGAGAAGCCATGCTGACCATGCACGCCGACCATCGTAAATCACAAATTATAAAAGAAGCCCACCGCATTCTGAAGAAAGGCGGCCTGTATGCCATACATGAATTAGGACTTAGAGAAGTCGATGCATCCTTAAAAGCCGAGATTCAGAAAGATCTGGCCCTGGCCATAAAAGTAAATGCACGTCCGATAACCGAGACTGAATGGCGTGCATTATTAGCCAGCGAAGGATTTATCATTCGGAGAATCTTCACCAACGAGATGCATTTGCTCAAACCGGGTCGTATGCTGCAAGACGAAGGATGGCTCAGGACATTAAAAATCGGCTACAACATCATCACCCACCCGCAGGCACGTAAACGCATCATGCAGATGCGGCGGGTATTTGAAAAATACCAGGACCATATGAATGCCATCGTGGTAATAGCAGAAAAATGCTGACAGGCGACAGGGATACGTTCCCACACTGCTTTTTTGCCGCTAACTCTGTAATTTTTCTGTAAAAAAACTGATGGTCCGCTCCCAGGCTAAAGCAGCGGCGGCCTGGTCAAACCTTGGAGTCGTATCATTATGGAAACCATGATTGACACCTGGATACAGGTACATGGTGTAAGCCACATTACTGGCCTTAAGTGCCTGCTCGTAAACCGGCCAGCCCTCGTTTACATGGGTATCCAGCCCGGCATAGTGCAATTGCAGCGCAGCCCTGATCTGTGGTACTTCCTTTGCAGGTGGCTGACCTCCGTAGAAAGGAACCGCCGCCGCCAGTCCGGGTAAGCGTACTGCCATCATATTGGCGATCCAGCCACCAAAGCAAAAGCCTACTACACCTATTTTACCGTTACCATCCGGATCCGCTTTCAGGTAGTCGAATGCGGCTATAAAATCTTCCAGCATTTCATCCCGGTCGCGCCGGCTTTGTAATTCCCGCCCCTCATCATCATTGCCCGGATAGCCTCCCAAAGGCGTCAAGGCATCGGGTGCCAGGCTCACAAATCCGGCCAGGGCGGCTCTTCTGGCTACATCCTCAATGTGTGGGTTAAGCCCCCGGTTCTCATGTACCACCACAATACCGCCCAACTTTCCCTTACCATCCTTAGGCATGCAGCGCAAAGCCTTGATGGTGCCTCCGCCTTTAGGAGACGGATATGCAATATAACTTTCAACAATCCGCGGATCATCTGCTTTCACCTGTACGGCGCCCTGGTAGTCGGGCATCAGAAAGCTCATAAGCGCAGGTACGGTAAGGCCACCTACGGCAAACAAAGAAAGTTTTTGCACAAAGGCCCGACGTGAAATACGGTGATGGGCATAATCATCATAAAGATCAAATACTTCTTGCTTGATCTCTTCCTTTTTGGGCGTATGCATAAGCTATCGGATTATGGGGGATACCGGAATAAAAAGGCATGCCTGTACCTGCCTCCAACGAAGTTACCCCTTATCAGCCTTTAGTGAAGCCAAGGTGCATTAAAAAATTCCATAAACATCGTTCGATACCCCTGTGCTAGGCAAAAAGTGCCTTAAGTTCACCCGCATCTTCGGGTTTCAGTTTTCCGGCCAGCATCAGGCGAAGCTGGCGGCGGCGAAGCGCCCCATCATAGGCTTCCTTCTCCTTTTCGGTTTCCGGGATCAGGTCGGGAACTGCGCGGGGCTTGCCATTTGCACCCAGGGAGACGAAGGTAAAATGAGCCTCGTTACTCAGGTATTTGTGTTGTGCCTGCAAATCCTCTCCCCATACCCGTATGGCCACCTCCATAGACGTATTGAACGCCCGTGTTACCTGCGCCTCAATAGAGACAATATTGCCCAGCTTAACCGGGTTTTGAAAGGAAATATTATCTACCGAAGCGGTAACACAAACGGTGTTAGAATGCTTTTGCGCCGCAATTCCGGCGGCAATATCCATCCAGTACATCAGCTTACCGCCCATAAGATTGCCCAGGGTATTGGTTTCCGTAGGTAAAATCAACTCACTCATAACGGTGAGGGAATGACTGGCGGTCTTAGGTGATTGTTGTGGAGCCATATGGATCATTATTATAATTTAAAGTATATTATTTTTAGGTGTTGTGGTATACGCCGCTTTCAGGTAAAAAGGTTCGCAGTAAGCCAGGTCATCAAACTGTTGTTGCTGGTATCGGGCAGTGGCCATTGGTAGCCAGTGTCTTACGGATACGGGTGCGCCGCTATTGATAAAAAGGGGTGGATTGGGCAGCCAACCTTTTTCTTCCTCGTCTGTGAGTACAGGCACGGCAGATGGCAGTAAGGACTCCAATTCCGAAGCAAACACATGTCTTGGCAACACGCGTGGTTTCAGACCGGGATCATATAATGCGTAAAAATATTCTCCCTTGCGTGCCTTCAACAGAACAGCCAGCGCCTCCCGCTCCTGCGTAGCAGCCGCCAGCAACTCCAGCCGGTTAAAGAGCATCACGGGTTTATCCAGCGCATAAGCAATGCCTTTAACGGTACTGAGGCCCACTCTTAAGCCGGTGTAAGAGCCCGGACCGCCGCAAATACACAGCGCATCTACCCGGTTAAGGCCGATACCAGCTGCGGCCAGCACCTGTTGTATCATGTCGGGAAGTACCGAGGCCTGCTCCATCACATGCTCATGCACGGCCTGTGCTTTGATGTCCCCGTCAAGGGCCAGGGCCACACAGGTGATAACAGCAGATGTATCCAAAAAAAGCAGACAGGTCATGAAACCGGATTTAATAAATAGGGACAGAGATGTTGACAGGCACCTTTCCCCATGTGTATAGTAAAAGGACTGCAAAAGTATTACATTTGCTTTATGGAAAAACAAATTATCAATACCGAAGCCGCACCCGCACCTATCGGCCCATATAACCAGGCTATTCGCATAGGGGATTTCCTGTTTGTATCCGGACAGATTCCACTGGACGCAGCTACCGGTCAACTGGTTACTTCAGGCATTGAAGCGGAAACCCTGAAGGTAATGGAAAACCTGGAAGCCATCCTGAAAGCTGCCGGATTGGGTTTTGAACACGTCGTAAAAAGCACTATTTTCCTCACGGATATGGGTCAATTTACCGCCGTGAATGAGGTGTATGGACGGTACTTTCCGGCTAATGCCCCTGCAAGGGAGTGTGTACAAGTGTCCGCATTACCCAAAGGCGTACATGTAGAAATATCCGTAATTGCCGGCACCAAGCTAAGTTCTGCCTGGTAAGACAACTTCCTGACTTAATTATAAGCCATGCAACAAGCTGTATTCTTACAAACCCGACTGGTGCCCTTATTGCGGCAAATACCACCCGACCGGAAGCCCCTGTGGGGCCAGATGAACCTGCAACAAATGGTGGAACACCTGAGCCGGGAAGGTTTTCAGCAGGCTGCCGGCCTGCTGCAGGTATCCCTGGTTACCGAAGCGGAACAACTACCCAAAATGCAAGCTTTTATCCGAAGTGACAAAGCCTTTAGGGAGCACACCAAAAATCCGCTCATGCCGGAAATACCCTACCCCTTAAGGCATGTGAGCCTGGAAGCTGCATGCATCACCCTGCAAAAAGACATCGCCGTATTTTTCGACGTTTTCAAACAATCGCCTGAAAAACAGGTGCTTAACCCATTCTTTGGGATGCTGGACTACGAACTGTCGGTATTGCTGCTATACAAACATAGCCTGCATCATTTGCGCCAGTTTGGTGTAGAAGTCGATGCCGCTATGCCATAAGCTTACCGGTACCAGCCCCGCATTATGACGATTTGGCACGATGCTGTAATGGTTTGATATTTGTATGCAATACCTGGTACGGCATACCCGGATGCCCCAATTTATCTTTCATTTTCAAATAATCATAACACATGGATCATAACGAATTTCGCAAATATGCCATTCAACATAAAGGTATCAGCAGCAATACACTGGATAGCTACGCCCGGCATATCAGCGCTCAGCCCACGGCCCTGACACCCTATATTATCGAAGAGCGCCCGCTCAACGTGGCCTCTATGGACGTGTTCAGCCGGCTAATGATGGATCGCATCATATTTCTGGGCGAACCTATTAACGATTATGTCGCCAACATCGTAACGGCGCAGTTGCTATTCTTAGAAAGCACAGATCGCACCCGCGACGTGCAGATGTATATCAACAGTCCCGGAGGCAGTGTTTATGCAGGCCTGGGCGTATACGATACGATGCAGATCGTAAACCCTGATATTGCCACCATTTGTACCGGCATGGCCGCCAGCATGGCCGCCGTACTGATGTGTGCAGGTACCGAGGGCAAACGTACTGCCCTGCAGCATAGTCGCATT
This sequence comes from Taibaiella helva, assembly GCA_040393285.1. GTDB lineage: Bacteria > Bacteroidota > Bacteroidia > Chitinophagales > Chitinophagaceae > Taibaiella > Taibaiella helvus_C. The sequence goes on from JBEBUO010000066.1 coordinate 4,795, forward strand.
ATGCTGCACCAACCCAGCAGCGCCATTGGCGGACAAGCTACGGATATTGGTATCACCGTAAAAGAAATACAAAGGGTAAAGCACAACCTGTACAGCATCATCGCGGAGCATACAGGACAGGATACGGAGAAGGTGGCCAGAGATTGTGACCGCGACTTCTGGTTACTGGCTGAAGAAGCCCGGGAATACGGTATTGTGGATGAGGTATTGAAAAGTAACCCTAAAAAAACCAAGTCCTGATGATTCCGGTGTTTTCCCTATAGTAAAGAAACAGACTATTCATTTTTAATTTTCAATCAATATGAATGCATATCATTTGGCCCAACTGGGCCTCATCAATAAAAACGAAGAAGAAGAAGAGGAAGAAAAACCTGTAGTGGATAAGCCTAATCCCATGGGTTTAATGGCCAAAAAAGCGGAGGAAATGTTCTTCAAAAACAGGGCCGTGTACCTCTGGGGACCGGTAGAAGACAAATCTGCTAAAGATGTGGTCAACCGCCTCCTGATGCTGGAAGCCGAAAAACCCGGCAAGGAGATCAAATTTTACATCAATAGCCCCGGTGGTGTAGTTACCAGCGGCATGGTCATCTATGATGTCATGAAAATGATCAAGTCGCCTGTATCCACCTATTGCATGGGCCTGGCGGCAAGCATGGGTTCCATACTCCTGGCTGCCGGTGAAAAAGGCAAACGTTTTGTCTTCCCCCACGGCGAGGTAATGATACACCAGCCCAGTCTTGGCGGCTATTTCCAGGGGGTTTCTGCCGACCTGGAGATTCATGCCCGCCAGATACAAAAGACCAAGGAACTCGGAGCCCGCATCCTTTCCGAAGCCTGTGGGCAGCCCTACGATAAGGTATTGCTGGACCTGGAACGGGATTATTGGATGGATGCCCAGGAAGCGCTGGCATATGGTATTGTAGACAAAGTGGTGGAAAAATTATAAAACTGCCTGAATCCGGATAAAAGCTGCATGTGAATTTTCATCTGCAGCTTTTTTTATAAAGCACATATATATAACAAGTAAGAAAATATTTCAACAACTGTCCAATTTGCTTCGGGTCAGTTGTTATTCCATTTTAAACAGCTAAACAATCTATAAAATGGAACCAAGACTTAATTTCAACAGTACCGGCAAAGAAGCGATGAAAGCCATGTATGGTATCAACAGGTACCTCAGCTCGTCCAGCCTGGATCGGCAGTTATTAGAACTGGTATACTTCCGGGTGTCTCAGATGAATGGTTGTGCTTTTTGCCTGGACATGCACGCCAAAGACCTACGTGCTAAAGGGGAGTCTGAACAACGTTTGTATGTACTCAGCAGCTGGCGGGAAGCACCTTTTTATACCGAGCGCGAACAAGCGGCATTGGCCTGGGCCGAAGGACTTACAGCAATCAAGAGCGGATTACTTCCTGACGATGTTTATGAAGCAGCCAGGCGGCAGTTTTCGGAAGCCGAGCTGGTAGACCTTACCCTGGCCGTGACCACAATCAATACCTACAACCGGTTTAATATCGCCTTTGGCGCCCCCGTAGGTACTTATGAAGTAGGCCAGTTTGCATAAACCTTATTTCCTATTGATTCACCTTTAAAGCAAAAATAATGACAGAGTTTCTTTTAGTATTTCGCAGGGATCATAGCAGTAATCCCGAGCAGCCCTCACCTGAGCAAATGCAGACATCGATTAAGGCCTGGCAAGACTGGATTGGAGGCATAGCAGCGCAAGACAAGCTGGCAAGGCCGGTTCAAAGATGGAGTTCCGAAGCCAAAGTAGTCCGCACAAATGACATCGTCACCGATGGCCCTTACGCAGAAATTAAAGAATCTATCGGAGGCCTGATCTTTGTAAAAGCCAGCGACTTTGATGAAGCGGTGACGATAGCCAAAGGCTGTCCCATACTACAGTGGGGTGGAAACGTGGAAGTACGTATGGCGGTATCTCCTGACGGACAGTAACAATAGTAAGTCATCCGGTGACAAGCATTGGGAAAACAGGTAGTATGGAACAACAGGCACTTTTGCCACATCTTTTCAGAACAGAGTACCGGAAAATAGTTTCGGTACTCTGTTCCTTGTTCGGCCTGGAGCATATTGCTATTGCCGAAGACCTGGTTAGTGACACTTTTCTTACAGCAGCTGAACTATGGGCTATACATGGCATTCCTGATAAGCCCCAGGCCTGGCTGTATGTCGTAGCTAAGAATAAAGCCCGGAATTACTTAAAACGGAATGCCCTTTTCAAGCAGAAAATAACGGGTGACCTACTGTATCTCGCCGGCGCATCTGAAGAAATGGATATTGATTTTTCAGAAAAGAATATACAGGATAGTCAGCTCGCAATGATGTTTACCATTAGTGACCCTTGCATACCTACAGAGGCACAGGTGGCACTGGCACTTAATCTGCTATGTGGTTTTGGTGTTCAAGAGCTGGCAGATGCTTTCCTGACCAGTAAAGAAGCCATATATAAACGATTGAGCCGGGCCAAAAAAAAGCTTAGAGCAGCTCCTATTAAAATAGAGCAACCCGGTGCTGCGGACATCAGAAACCGCATCGGCAGTGTACTGACTACTGTGTATCTGTTGTTTAACGAAGGCTACTATTCCGTTTCCCAAGACCTTCCTTTACGTAAAGAGTTTTGTGCTGAGGCCATGCGCCTGACACAACTGTTGATTGAAAATGAATCGACCGATATGCCTGCTGTAAACGCGTTACAGGCCTTAATGTGTTTTCACGCCTCCAGGTTTGATGCGCGGACCAACGACCGGGGTGAACTGGTTTTATACCAGGACCAGGACAGCTCCCTATGGAACCGGGAGCTGATTCAGCAGGGTGTCTACTTCCTGAACCGGTCTTCAGTTGGCACACAGGTTTCCCGGTACCACCTGGAAGCAGGTATTGCTTATTGGCACACCCATCAGGAAGACAGTCCCGAGAAATGGGAAAACATTTTGCAAGGCTATAACCAGTTGTTGCAAATCGCCTATTCGCCCATTGCAGCGCTTAACCGCACTTTCGCCTTAGCCAAAACGGCCGGGAACGCCACCGCTATCATCGAAGCCGAAAAACTACAACTTACCGGCAACCACTTTTATTATTCCCTGCTCGGGTATCTTTACGAAGAAATCGATCCGGCAAAGGCGCTATTGCATTACCAGAATGCCTTACGTCTGGCGGCCTCGCCTACAGACAAAGCGATTGTCACCAAGCGTATCCGGCAATTAAGCGGCTAGTCTTTCCTATATACAGCTTGCCTCCCCGCTCCGCATGCTTATAAGTGCTGGCCGCAGATGGCCCAATCCGGCATGCCCCAAAGCTCATCAAAAAGCCATAGCCACAATGAAGGGCTATGGCTTTTTGTTAGTATTTTCCTGTAGGCTTATCGTTTCATCATATATACCACCTTATCTCTCCGGCCAAAGTAATACCCAATAGATAACTGGAGGCTGGGATTGGTGTACAGGCGGTTAATCCCATGAGCTGCGGCATTATTGTTCCACAGCGGCTTGCTCATACGGGCATCCAGGGAAATGGTCCGGCTAAAGTCATAGGTAAGGCCGGTTACAAAACCGATACCCATACGGGCTTTAAAATCCCGCTCAGGGTCCACATGGAAAGCAGTATTCTCAAACGGGCTCTCCTGTGTGGTGTGTTGTTGTTCGATCACCTTTTCTGAAAAACTTTGGCTACGGCCCCACTGCATGGGGAAGGCATAATTAAGGCTGGGACCACCATAAATGGCCATCCGACCCAGGCTATAATTCACCATAAGCGGCAACTCCAGACTATTGAAATGATCTATACGGTAATTACTGGTAGCCGTATATTCCTTTCCGCTAAACAACCAGGCCCCACCGGGCAACTGACTGGAAGATACATCGTAAGTAGTACGGGTATCGGCTACCGTATAATTGCTGTAATAATGATTCTTGAAACGCAGTTCGGCCGACAATACCACGCGCTCGCTAAGGCTGTACAAACCGGCCAGGCCCAATTGCATCCCGAATCCGGCCGGATTACCTATAGAGAGATTTCCGCCCGCCAGTAAACCCATATAGAACTTCTGGGAGCCATCGAAATAGCTGGCCAGACTGTTACTTGTTTGTTGTAACAGGTTATTAAGGCCTTGCTTATCCATTTTCTTGCTCTTGACCATATAACGAGACAAGGGCACCATGGCTACCGCCTCACTGGTTGTATAAGTACTGTTGTACAAACGTGCAGGTTCAATAACCGCTACCGTCGTATGCAGGTCCAGGTGTAGCTCCTGTAACTGTACCATTTCCATCTTGTTCAGCGGCACATAACGCACCCTTTCCACACGCTTCACAGCCAGGGTATCTTCTACCACCCGTACCGGCTGAGCAGGACGCTGTACACTACCCGCTACAGCGGGTTCGAAATGCCGCGCAATGCTTACTTCGGTAAAGGTGTCTCGCTCTTCTTTATAAAAAGCACCGGAAGCGGATTGCACTACCGGATGCTGTCCCATCATCACGACGGGCTTCATCAGGGGTGCCGCAGGCACCACAGTATGGAACTGATTGCTGATCAATCCTTTACTGGCAGTAGCCAGCGGTTGTAGTAGTTCAATTACCTGCTGGTGCTCAATTACAGCTGGTGCTGGCAGATGATCAGATTCGTCCTGCCGGGCTACCGGATCCGATACCGTTTGTGCCCTTTGCAATACTTCAGGTTGAGGCTGTACAGGGTATCGGGTACTGCTTGCTTCCGGTCCTGATGTAGTTGCAGCATACATCGTACCGCTAACTTGCTCACCGGCACTACGACTTTCGCTCTTCGTACTTGATGCGTTATCCCGGCTTTCTGTATTTTTCTGGCTTGCAGCCGGGCTACCTGATGTCATATCCGGGGTGCCTATTGGTTTAGGAAGAGCGGGCACACCATTATGCTGGGAAGTAGTAGCTGATGTAGCAGCGCTGCTGGCCAGTAAGGTGTTACTATCTGTTGTGTCAGGAATCGCCGTTGTGCTGTTTGAGTAATAATAAGACGCCACGCCCCCGGCCATCAGCAATAACAACAGCAGGGGTAAAAAACGTCGGTAAGAACGCGCGGCATGGGGTATAGCCCCACCTACCGGCATTTCTTTGTCCAGTATATCTTTCATACGCGACCAGGCTCCGGAGCTTTCCTGCTCTTCGCCGCCGGCTACGCGCCTAAACACATCGTCAATATGGATGGAATCTTTCTGCATATCCATATTTGTTATTGTTTTAAATGTAAATTTAAATGTTCCACTTTCTCTTTCAATATTTTACGGGCTTCCGAAACATGCCATTTAGAAGTACCCTCACTGATATTCAATATTTTAGCAATTTCCTTGTGGGGTAAATCCTCCAATACAAACATATTAAACACGGTACGCGTGGCTGCCGGCAACTTCTGTATCAAATCCAACAGGTCGTTATAATATAATCGGCCCGCATGATCTTTATGTACAAATTCATCTTTTTCAACTAACAATACATGGTCTTTGTATTTTACGTGTGCAGTGGCATAATCTGCTACGGCATGAAATACAATCCTACGAAGCCAGCCTTCAAAAGATCCTTTGAAAGAGAATGTTTCTATTTTCTGAAAAGCCCTTAAAAACCCATTATTCAATATCTCTTCGGCATGTACCTGTTCCGGGAAGTAACGCCTCACCATACTCATCATCCTGGGGTAGAAAAGGTGATATAACTTCGCCTGGGCGCCTCGCTCATTGCGAATACACCCGTCTATAAGCTCCTGAAGTTCATCAGTTTTTACTAATACATTATGATATGCCAATGCGATGGACAATATTTAATTGAGTTTTTTTACTTCCCAAGTTATAAAGACATATTTTACCGCCAAATGGTTGGGGAATACCCAACTCCTGGCAGTCCTTCGAAGCCGATACTAACTTGCCGGTGGTGCCGTTTTTCTCCATCGGAGGGGAAATAAGTGAATGATACAGCAATTTAATCAATTTTTATGGTGTTACGGTTGCTTGCAACTATGATTTGCCTACGATCCGGTCAATGGCCACCTGCGTGAGCGGGTGGTAATTAGGCCTGGCTCTTTGGTAAATATCCCGGGCCATTTGTCGGCCTTCCGGCGTTTGCATCAATGCTTCGTACAGTGGCTCCAGGAATTTCTGCCGGCCGGTAACATGCAAAAAGGCTTTCATCGATGAAAAGGCGGGTGTATACCCGGCATAAATGGATTGTAAGTACCAGATATCTGCGATCTCGCTATTGCCTGACTGTGAAAAATGAAAGGCCCTGTCCAGTTCCGCCATCTTTTCCTTATCTACCGGCTTGGGTAAATGCCTCAGGAAGTGCATCCATTCGTAAGTACTCCAGTTAGCGGTAGCTAAGGCTGTAGCCGCCTTCCCCTTTTGAAAAGCTTCCCGCTCCGCTGCTACCCGGGCAAAACGGACGTTATCGGCCCGCGGACAGTCGGCCGGGATGCCGGGGCCATATACCCAGGCATCGATGTCAATTTGCTTTTGGTAGGCCTCATTTCCTTTTAACAAATGATCATGAAGGTAGTTAATGA
>JBEBUO010000067.1:0-11132 GCA_040393285.1 Taibaiella helva
GCGCTTTGATCCTCGTTCAGCCAATGTATAAGCACTGCTATACACATAATCTGCTACAAAATCAACCCAACCGGGTATAATAAGCCCCGTATGGATCATAGATCTGATAACCTGTACTCATGCTCAAATTTAATACAAAACCTGCATTTATTCCTTCAATGAAACACATAACATACGGTTGGAGACCGCTCACCACTGCGGCGTAGTTAGACTACGCCGAACTAGGTAAAGCGCATTAAAAAATGGTAACAACAGGGATTACAACAACTGTATTTCTTTGTACACCAAAACGTGGAAAAGGAGTCTCCTTTACTGGCAGCGGGCTTTATAGAAGAACTCAACCAGGCTTGCAGACTTTCGCTTAAAGTACCACAAATACCTTCCTGAGGCACTCCTAAAATGCTTTTAAACGCTTTGGAATGACAAGTTTCTATTTTGCTAATAACCAATCAATTTTCATATTTGTCATGAACAACCGGGTGAATGAAAAATACCTTATCAACGTTCAGTTATTATCTGACGAACCCGATGCTTTAACTGAGGCAAAACCTGGTCCTCGAACCAGGGATTACGCCGAAACCAGATATTATTTCGTGGAGAAGGATGTGGTAAGGGAAAATAATTAGGCAAATAGTCGGTAAAGTGCCTTACGGTAGCTGTTAGTGTTGCCCCCATATGCGCTTCAAGGTAATAACGCTGGGCATAATGCCCTACCAACAAAGTAAGTTGTACTTCCTTCATTTCATGGAGTAGCCGCGCGTGCCATAACCGACTGCATTCCGGCCGTGGTGGCAGGTCGCCTGAACGAGCCTTTCCGGGGTAACAAAAGCCCATAGGTACAAGGGCAAAAAGGCTGGTGTCATAGAATGTTTTCTTATCCACGCCCATCCAAGACCTTAACGTTTCTCCACTTTTATCGTTCCAGGGAATACCGGTATCATGCACTTTGCGTCCCGGCGCCTGGCTAATGATCACAATCTTGCTATGCGGGCCGGCAGCCATAATGGGCCTTGCTCCTACAGGAAGCACGGAAGCACACACGCGACATTGGTCAATTTGCAATAGTAGCTCTTTCACTTCTTTTCAATGCCCCTCACATCAATACACTAGTTCATTTTATCGCCTTACACTTCCTTTTCCGCCGCAGAAGCAGTTGTTTCCACATCTTCCTGCCGGGGCTTAAACACAAATGATGCCAGCACAGACAGCAGCAATACCCCACCTACAATGCTGAGCGAAACGGGAGAAGAAATATGTACAAAAGGAGCCAGCAACATCTTGAATCCGATAAAAGAAAGTATGATACCTAAGCCATATTTCAGGTAACCAAACATACCCATAAAGTTGGCCAGAAGAAAATATAATGCCCGCAAACCCAGAATAGCAAAAATATTGGAAGTATACAGAATAAACGGATCGTCGGGAGCTATAGCAAAAATAGCAGGAATAGAATCTACTGCAAACAGCAGGTCGGAGAACTCAATAACTGCTACTGCTACAAGTAAGGGGGTGGCCATCCTTACCCCCTGTTCTCGGGTAAAAAACTTGCTGCCATCGTAACTTTTGCTAACCTTAAACAACTTATAAATCAGCCGGGCTCCGGGATTATCTTTAAAATCCTTTTTCTCCTGATGATCGTCTTTGCTGAAACCCGACCGGATACCTGCAAAGATCAAAAAGATACCAAAAATCGTCAATACCATGTTGGGCCGGAAAAAGGTCTTGTTCGCATAATCAATATGCACCCCATCTTTATGATCAAGCACAAATTGCATATCGCCCAACGCAAAGGCAGGCAAATAGGTATGGTTGATGAGCCCTACGCCTGCAAAGATGAAAATAGCCCGGAACACCAGGGCACCTATAATACCCCAGAACAACACTTTGTGGTGGAGCGCCTGGGGCACTTTAAAAAACTTAAATACCATGATAAAGACAAACAGGTTATCCACCGAAAGTGCCTTTTCAATCCAGTAAGCCGACTGGAACTGGGTAAATTTTTCAAACCCCATACTTAAATACACCACACCGCTGAACAGCATGGCCAGCGAGATCCAGACGAACGAAAATATAGCCGCTTCCTTATTAGAAACAGTATGTGCCTTTTTATTAAAAATGCCAAGATCAAGCAGCAACATGACGGTAATAACGATACCGAAACCCGTAATCATACCCGGGTGATTGATCATCTTATCCATAAGGGGAACAGGAACATTTGATATGTGGTTCAGTAAGCATGCTGCTCGCAACGAGATGCACTATGCTTGCATTTCAACAGCGAATTTACCAATATTCATCCGGTAAAACCAAAGTCGTCATAAATATGCCCATAAACAAAAGCTGCCCCATAACGGAGCAGCTTTACGATATAAATAATTGAACGGTTGGCCAAAAATATGCTTACTTTTTGGCACCTCCACCAGCAGGCTTACGACCTCCCTGGCCAGGTCCACCGGTACTACGACGGCGGGTACCACCAGCAGGAGCTTTACCACTGCCTGCTTTCTTGTCTTTTTCATCTTCATCTAAGTCAAGACCACGCATGCGTTCTGTAAACTCTTCTTCAGTTTCTTCGGCATTTTCGTTTTCTTTATTCTGCGCACGTTCTTCAATACCTTCAAGAATAGCTGCAATCAGGTAATTCGTAACGATAGCAATGGATTTAGTAGCATCATCATTGGCCGGGATAGAAAAATCTACCTTGGTCGGATCGCTATTGGTATCTACCATAGCAAAAGTAGTGATGCCTAAACGTTTGGCTTCGGCCAAGGCAATATGCTCATGGCTGATATCAATGATAAAGAGGGCTGCAGGTGTACGGCCCATTTGGGCAATACCACCGAGTACCTTCTCCATTTTTTGTTTACTGCGATCTAAAGTGAGCCGCTCTTTCTTGGTCACGCTGTCCAAAGTACCGTCATTCAGCATCTTTTCGATGCTTTGCATCTTCTTTACACTTTTACGGATTGTTTGGAAATTGGTCAGCATACCGCCTAACCAACGCTCGGTAACATAAGGCATATTGGCCTTTGTAGCTGCATCAGCCACGATTTCTTTGGCTTGCTTTTTGGTAGCGACAAACATGATTTTTTTACCGCTCTTAGCAATAGATTTCAATGCGGCAGCAGACTCCTGGAGACCTTCAATAGTCTTGTTCAGATCAATGATGTGAATGCCGTTCTTTTCGGTAAAGATGTATGGAAGCATCTTAGGATTCCATTTTTTCTTTTGGTGTCCAAAGTGAACGCCGGCTTCAAGCAATTGCTGATGTAATGATTTATTTTCTTCCATTGGTGGAAAATTGAATGTTTTTGAGAAAAAATTTTTAGATTCTTCCACCTTCCCAAACATAAGGAAAGGTGTACTGCATTAACGTTTAGAGAACTGGAAGCTACGACGGGCTTTAGCTTTACCAAATTTCTTACGCTCAACCACACGTGGGTCACGACGCAGCAATCCTTGTTTTTTCAACGCAGGACGGAATTCGGCATTCACTTCGCAAAGTGCACGGGCTATCCCCAACTTAATGGCTTCGGCCTGGCCTTTAGGACCACCGCCTTGCACATTCACCTTAATGTCATATTGATCCAAAGCCTCAATAGTCTTCAAAGGAAGCTCTAATTGATTCTGCAAATAAATCAGCGGGAAATAGTTCTTGTAGTCTTTGTCGTTAACTTTGATATCACCGCTACCTTTACTTAGGTAAACACGGGCCACAGCTTCTTTACGACGACCAACTGTATTTGTCTGTTTTTCCATTGAATTAGAAAGTTATAAGGCCCCTAACAGGGCGTAGGGGTTAATATTTAAATTCTTTAGGTTGTTGTGCTTTATGATTATGTTCCGCACCTTCATATACAAATAATTTTTTGTACATAGCACGACCCAAACGATTTTTAGGCAGCATACCTTTAACGGCACGTTCTATAACCGCATTGGGGCGGCGTTTGATCAGGCTGCTCGCTGTTTCGTGCTTTTGCCCGCCAGGATAGCCGGTAACGTGTTGGTAATCTTTATCCTCAAGTTTATTACCTGTTAATTTAATTTTACCGGAATTAATGACAATCACATAATCGCCACAATCAAAATGGGGCGTGTAATAAGGTTTGTTCTTACCGCGCAACACTGCTGCGATCTTGGAGCTGAACCGGCCCAGGGTTTGGTTGGTAGCATCTGCTACGTGCCACTCGCGCTTCACGATCGTTTCGTTAGCCGATTTTGTTTTGTAGCTCAGTTGTTTCAGAGACATTTTTTAGCTTTTTTCGTTTGTTAAACCTTTGAAGATTACCCGATGTTTTACAACATAATGCGGCAATCGGGTCGCAAAGGTAAACGGACCTTCCCGATTTCCCAAATAATTCATTAACTTTTTTAACCACGTCTTTATAACAACATGATAATCAATTGAAAAATGGCCAAAAAATTTCACCAATAAACTTTAATAGGGATTTTTGATCTAATTAAAATTGATAGCAGGTCTGCCTTTATCTTTTGACGTAGCGGATAAAAGCAAAGCATAAACTTTAGTATATGATGACATTAAAACGGAAAGGCAGCCGCCTGGCTGCACTTCTCTGGCGGATAAAAAACAAGCCTTTATCTCCAAAAGGGAAATGGATTTGGGGCCTGGTCGTACTGGTTTACATCCTGTTACCCACAGATCTTTTACCCGATCCGATACCCTTATTGGGTTGGGTCGATGATTTTGGTGTACTGTATATCTTCTTGAGAAAAGCTATGAGGTCAAGGCTGACTTGAGGTAATCGATCATTTTTACCTCATTGGCGTTCACTTCCTTGGCCAGCGATAGGTACCAGGACACCCAGTCACCTACATGTATCAGGTAAAGGGCACGCTCCAGGTAGCACGCTCCTTCGGCATGCAGGTCACGGACTTGGGTGGTTTGACCGCTTACGATTTGCCGTACTACCTCCATCCTTAATTGCACCCGTTCATGATCCAAAGGATTATGAATAAACAGTACTGCTATATCTTCTCTTTTGGCTTCCCAACCTTCAATTTCATTATGATTCATTTCGGGAATGGTATTGTGCCAGCACAGCGATTTGCCATTTTCATTGATTTGCTGGCACCAACGTACGGCTACTCCCTGCATGGTATCGCCCACATACAATAAAGGTATTTTTCCCTTCATCCATGAGGCCAGTTCTTTGGCCTCATTTTGTATGGCCTGCTCATTGTTTTCCAATAATTGAACAGCAGCCTGTATCTCCTGCTCAAAACCATAATCGATAAGTCCGTATCCTGCCAGCACAAATAAAAGTTGTACCATAGAGTAGCCCAGGCAGGCACGAGGTTGCCTGCCCCCCGGTATTAAAATACAGTCCAGTTGATGCTGGCTGGCCAATTGTGCTATGGTTCCTCCTGAAGTGATGCATACGATACGACAATTAAGCCGAATGGCTTCCTCCAGCGCGGTTATAGTCTCTTCCGTATTTCCGGAATAAGAGGAAATAATTACCAGACTATGCGGGTCCGCAAATGCAGGAAGCCGATAGGATTTATTAACAATAACTGGTATATTTACACGACTTGCGGCATAATTCTGAATGATGGTACCACCAATACCGCTTCCGCCCATTCCGGAGATAATCACCTGTTTGGGCATAAAATTGCCGGCAGAAAAGGTTACCTGGCTGCCAATGGTAAGGGCCTCTTTGAGTTGTTGGCTAAAAGCAGCTATTAATTCGTTCATTGATTTCTATAATGTTAAAAAAGTTGAGCAAACATAATCAATTAGGCAGGAATGGTGAAATATTGGCCCGGCAATTTTTAGTTGAGAAAGGCCACATCATTGTTACCCAAAATTTCCGTTCAGGGCAGAAAGAGATTGACCTAATCTCCACCCTCGGTGACCTCCTTATATTCACCGAAATTAAAACCAGGAGCCAATATTACTTCGGATTCCCTGAAGAAGCCGTTACCCCTACCAAGCAAGCACACTTAAAGGCGGCTGCCGAAGCTTATTTGGAACAGCATCCTCAATACCTGAAAATCCGCTTCGACGTCATCAGTATTCTATTACAACAAAATGAAGCCAAAGAAATTCTTCATTTCGAGGATGCCTTTTACTAAGCCTTTCCTGACCGGAAAACCTGAAAGCAAAAAACCACCAGTAAACTGCTTACACCACCTATCATACTACCCGCATACACATCGGCGTAAAAATGATGGGCCAGGTACATGCGGGAATAGGAAGTGAGCGCGGCCATTGCAAAAAAAACGATACCCATCCAACTTTTACCCGCGGGTAACAAGCAGGATACGAAAGCAAAAAATGCGAAAACCCCTTCCGAATGACCTGATGGAAAGCTATAATGTAAGTTTACCGGTTGCCCCGCTACGGTATGAATCCACGCGGCATGATCAAAGTAATGCAACGGTCTGGGAAGGTTATACACGTTCTTGAGCAGTTGCACCAGCAGGAAGGGCACCAGATTGGCCACCACAGCGGTCAGTATCACTGCTTTAGTTCTCAGTGGCTTAAATGCAATAAGTGTTACCAGAAAAGCAAGCAACATAAAACCCGCGGTACCCATCAGTGTCAGCAAGGGAAACAATACATCACCAAAAGGAGCATGAGTACCATTTGCCCACCTGAAGATTGCCCGGTCAGTTTCAAAATACAGTGCGGCGCCACCAACCACCGACCAGGCAGCCAGCAATAGGATAAATCCCATAGCACCGCGAAGGTGAGGCAAGGCTGAAAACCCCAGATTTTGCTTGTTCGTGTACATATTGGACATTATGCGGCATCTGCCTTTTTTCTATTGAAGCGTCGTTTCACCAACTCAAAAAGTTTCAGGTACCAATCCTTATTTAACACCGATGCATCATTGCGTGCGATCAGCATAATAATAAAAGCCATGGGCAACAGTACCATAGTAGCGATCCACATCCCATACCAGGGATCCACCGCCCGCTGTTGTGCCAGCTTTTCTCCGGTACTGGAAATGATAAAGTAAATTACAAAAAACACAATAGCAATAATCACCGGCATGCCCAGACCGCCTTTCCTGATGATAGCCCCAAGCGGCGCGCCTATCAGGAACAGCAACATACAGGCAAAAGAAAGGGTAAACTTTTTATGCCAGCTGATGTCAAATTTGACCCTGTTTTCTTCTTTGATCGCATTGTCGTTCTTCACAACCGCAATCAGTCGTTCCAGGTTGCGCAAATTTGTTTCAGTTATGTTTACCGTCTTTTTTACCAGGGCAGTATCTGTTATTCGCTCCAGGAATGATTGCTGATAGGCAAATGACGGCAAGCTGTCTGCCACTAAAGCCATACGCAATGCGCTATCGCGCTTACTGTGGCTAAAAACAGAAAAATAAGGATGTACATAACGCTCAATGTCTGCTTTGGAATCATGTATCTGTATGTCTATACTGTCTATCTTTTGCTTTAACTGTACCACGTTCATCATTTCCTGGTTATTTTTAAACAGTTCCTCTTTGGTACGGGTAAAAGCAAATTTTGACAGGTCGAATACCTTGTACCATTTCCCGAAATGCATACGTGTCTGGTTCGCCTTGTCCTCCTCATGCTCTTCTTCGTAGCGCCAGCCATGCTCCAATTCAAAGATCAGGTAACGATTGTCGGCCGATGGGAACATACGGCCTTTTTCGGCAAATACGACATTGTTATTCCCTTTGCGGCCACTATGATCATAAATAATAATATCAGATATGGACTGACCATCCTTTCCTTTGGTCCCCACCCTTATTGAATAACCGTCAATATCTTTATTAAAAATGCCGGGTGTGATGTTCATGGCCGGCTTCTGGTTGCGCATGTCGTACAGCAGGGAGTATGACTTGAGGTTGGCTACCGGGATCACATAATTATTGAACAGAAAAGCGAGTACCGAAATGAGGCCGATAAACACCATAAGCGGCCGCATAAACCGAAAAAGCGAAATACCGGAAGACTTAATGGCAACCAACTCAAAGTTTTCGCCCAGGCTCCCAAAGGTCATGATGGAAGCCAGCAAAATGCCCAGGGGTAAGGCTATGGGAAACAAGGTGGCCGACATCAGTACCATCAACTGGCCAATCATCAAGGCGCCAAGACCCTTTCCTATCAGCTCGTCCATATACAGCCAGTAAAACTGCATGGTAAACGTAAATAACACGATGAAAAAGGTAATGACAAAGGGCCCCATAAAACTCCGCAGGATGAGCAGGTCTAATTTTTTAAGTCGGAATTTCATGTGGTATAGTAACGCGGTATAAAATTTTCTATTGTCGCTAATGGCACCCAAAAATAAAGCGTATTCCCCGAATACGCTTTACAAATTATTTTTGCCTGTATCTGCTAACTACCTATACGGTGCTTCAGATCGTTGACCTGAGCGCTCCATAGCTGCTCCTGATCCTTCACATCACCTTTATCGGCAAAGTCGGTGATTTGTAAGATTGTTTCATTTGTTACCGGACTTTGGGCAATCCGAAACTCAAAATACTCGTCGGGATTATAATACTCCCAGCGATAACGCACATACTCGTTCTCTACAAACTCAATCCTTTCTGCTTCATCCGTAGCGGTATTCCAGGTAAATAAAAAAGTTTCATCACGTTGATCCACCTTGTCCGCAAACCATTCCTGAAGTCCATTGGCCGTTGAAAGAAATTCAAACAATATGGAGGGCGAACACCTTACCGGGAACTCAACTGTAAACATTGACTTTTGATTCTTCATAATTCTATTTGGAGGGTAATTAATATCTGGTGAGCAATACTTTGCAATAATATAAAAAGAAACCAATTATCAAAGCTTTTTTCATTTTTTATTTTCAATACCCCCATAAACCGGCTACAGACCATAAAAACAGGGTGTTAATAAAAAATTAATATTATTTGGGTTACTTCATACTAATCCTTAGCTTTGTAGGGTTGTTGTTTATTTGTTAATAGAAAATCCATTATTTTATTGTAATTAAATCTACCCCCATATTATGTCCATGCGTCAGTTAAAAATCACTAAATCTATCACGAATAGAGAGAGCCAGTCATTGGAAAAATATTTACAAGAAATTGGCAAAGTGGATTTAATCACCCCTGAAGAGGAAGTAGCCCTGGCAATACGTATCAAACAAGGCGACCAATATGCCCTTGAAAAACTCACCAACGCTAACCTCCGTTTCGTGGTCTCTGTGGCCAAACAATATCAGAATCAGGGGCTGTCTTTAAGCGACCTGATTAATGAGGGCAACCTGGGTCTGATTAAAGCAGCACAACGTTTTGATGAAACCCGCGGATTCAAGTTCATCTCTTATGCCGTATGGTGGATTCGCCAGTCTATATTACAAGCATTAGCAGAACAAAGCCGTATCGTTCGCCTGCCGCTCAACAAAGTAGGCCTGACCAACAAAATAAGTAAAGCATATTCCTATCTGGAACAGGAGTTTGAACGCGAACCGACGACGGAAGAACTGGCGACGCTGCTGGAAGTAGAATTAGAAGAAGTAGAGACCACCCTGGGTGTAGCAGCAAGACATGTAAGCATGGATGCGCCCTTTATAGACGGAGAAGACAATACCCTGCTGGATGTATTGGAAAACCCAAACTCATTAAAAGCCGACAGGCAAATTGAACATAGTGACTCCTTACAACTGGAAGTGGCCCGCTCATTAAGTACCCTCACCGATCGTCAGCGAGAAGTACTGGTGCTTTATTTTGGCATCGGCACTGAAAATCCTGTATCCCTCGAGGATATCGGCGAGCGATTTGGACTTACCCGTGAACGAGTACGCCAGATCAAGGACAAAGCCATTTCCAAGCTGCGCAGTACCAATCGTTGTAAACTATTAAAATCCTATTTAGGTTAATCCGGTGACTCCGGCACACATGAAGGCCACCCTACCACTACGCACCGTTGGTGGCAGGGTGATTCTTTATAAGAAATCTGCGCTAAAGCCGAAAGGCAGTAAGTCATAGGCATCGGCCACAAGCATACACTTTCCCGAAGGGGCAATCATCAGCACCTTTAAAGCTTGTGCCTGCCGGTCTGTTTGTTCGCGAAGACGCTGGCGGCAATACCACAGGGCGGTAGTATACGATCCGTATCTGTACTTACTTCGGCCTGTTCCTAGCATATTGCAATCGCTTTAATAACTTTACCAGGCACCAGAGTATTGGCTACGGACAGGTCTACGCGCTCGGCACATAGACCTACAGGAGAGGCCGCATTTTCCTGATTGGCTCCAGGAAGGATGCGACCGTCACGCAACAATCAAGCTGCGCCCACGCTAAAATGCGCGTAGGGCGCCTTTGCTGAAGCAAACAATTGGTAAGCAAAAGAAAACTTCTTGTTCATTCACTAAAATTAACCCAAATAAAACCAATTGTCGCTAAAACCACCTCAATAGGGGGAGTGTTTTTTGAGGGATGTGTTTATCTTTGTTCCAAGCATTATTTATATGAAACAATTTTTCAAATTTTTTCTGGCCTCTCTACTGGCTCTTGTTGTGGCCGGTGTCCTGTTTTTCTCCGCGTTTTTTGCCATTGTAGGCTCCATTGCGGGATCTTTTTCGAGCAAAGGCGATAAGGAAAGTGTAATTATTAGGGACAATTCTATATTGCGCATCGACCTGCGCGATCCTTTACATGAAATAGGCGAGAGTAATTCCCTGGCCTTATTTACCGGAGGCAGTAATAAAACCACGGGTTTATTGCTGGCTATCCGCAGCATAGAAAAGGCAAAAAATGATGATAAAATAAAAGGTATTTATCTTAAAGCCGGGGGCAATAGCTACGGCCTGGCTACTGCTCAGCAATTACGTACTGCACTGAAAGATTTTAAAACAAGTGGAAAGTTTGTGTATGCATATGCCGATTATTTTTCGCAAAGCGACTACTACCTGGCCTCAGTAGCGGACAGCGTGTTTATGAATCCGCTGGGCATGGTAGAGATAAAAGGACTGGCTTCTAACCTGGTATTCTTTAAAGGCGCCCTGGATAAATTGTCCGTACAGCCCGAGATTTTCTATTGCGGCCAGTTTAAGAGCGCTACGGAGCCTTTCCGGATGCAAAAGATGAGCGAGCCCAACAGGAAACAACTGGCCGCGCTGCACACGGGTGTATGGGCAGACATGCTTGAGGCCTTTAAAA
>JBEBUO010000068.1:0-10963 GCA_040393285.1 Taibaiella helva
TTACCCCCCTGGCTTTGGCAATGCCGCAAACGCTGTTCATGGTAGCCACGCCACCGCCGCCGGTACTGAATACATGCCCGATATCATAATTAGCGGAGCCTATAATACTATTGAGGTTAGTTGTATTCTCGGCCAACATCAGCGACCCATTTGAATTGGTATAAGGGTCTGTAGCTCCGTTGGTATAGATCAGCAAATCATTATTAGCCACGAGTTGCATAGATACCGAAAGTTCCCGCTCATAAATGCCGTTAACCCGATTCATCGTGGTTAAAATGGCAGACATAGCGCTTGCAACGGTACCTCCGTGAAAAGCGGTATACTCACCCGTAGTTGCTACAGCAAGCCGATACACCTTACGCTGGGTACCATTAAGCCGCTGGGCGGCGCCTGAAGTGGGGGGTAAAAACTGATCCCCAGGATTATACTCCACAGTACAGGGACCTCTTTCTGCCAATTGTATGTCCTTTTTATAAAAAGCAATATATTGGTTCGAAGCTGCTTGCAAAGGCGCTATAAAACCAGTGTGTTCCCCGTCGTAGATCATCACATGCAATCCTTTGGCATCGAGATTAAGCTTGGCAGTTACATAAGGACGGCCTACCATCACCGCGGTGTATTGCTTCATATCGGGAAACTTCGCAGCCAGCTCCGGTGCCATCACGGGTGTTTCCCAGAAACGAAAATCGGCCAGGCTTCCGTCGGCCAGTGGTAATACCAGGTTCGAAGGAGCATCTGCCCGTCTGGAAGCATGTTCGAGTAAATGATCCAGGACCGGTGTATTTAAGCTAAACTGCCTGAACGCGGCAGGTTGCAGCAGTTGAATCAATTCGCTCCGGTCAGGTTTTTGTTCGTCGGCAGTTGGGGTCCAGTAAGCCGTTTGGGCAGAAGAAGGTAAGACACAGAAGCCATACAATAGCCCCATGATGGCGGTAGCCATTATTCTTTTCATGATGAGGTGGTTTTAGGATGTAGGTAAATCAGCAGCTAAAATACACTTTTGTATTAAAAAATGTAACTAATTTAACCTATTTTATATCATAATAAAACACACTGCATATATTTGCCACACATTTTAATGAGCCAATAATGGTTGGTAAGCCGGGCAAAGACACCTTATCTGATTAGTAACAGGACATCATTTAGCCAAGCTCCTGTAGCAAATAGTCCAAAGCCATGGCATACCCTTCGAGTCCCTCACCGGCAATAAGCCTGAGGGCATGTGTTGCGGTATACGAATGGTGCCGGAACGGTTCCCGCTTAAAAATGTCTGAAATATGAACCTCCACTGTAGGCAAATGAATAGCTGCCAGCGTATCCGCCAGGGCAATGCTGGTGTGGGCATATGCGGCGGCGTTAAGAATAAGGCCATCGTAGACCCCGGCCGCATCCTGCAAGCTGTCGATCAATTTCCCTTCATGATTGCTTTGAAAATAATCCAGCTCTACCTGGGGAAAACGACCTTTCAACTCTGCTAAAAAAACATCAAAACTTTTGTTGCCATATATTTCCGGTTGGCGCTTCCCCAGCAGGTTGAGGTTAGGCCCGTTGACAATCAGGATACGCATAAAGTTGTCTTTGAGGGGACTAAAATACATAAAAGATACCAGGCCATTGCTTTTATACCTGAGCATCGACCCGAACAAGTCATCAAACTCACCCCAAAAATCCCCCTTTAATAACTTTCTTTCTTCAGGCTAAAAACTAATTTTGTACCCAAATAAAAATTTTTCAAATGAAAGTTGTCAATTTATTCATGGCCGGTATTGCCTGTGCGGCTGTCGGAGTAAGCTCATGTGGCGACTCCTCAACTACCTCAGCAGGTAAAGGGTCCGATTTTAAATTTATTGATCCGGCAAATATGGATACCACCATAAGCCCTGCCGAAAATTTCTTTTGGTATGCCGGGGGCACCTGGTTGAAAAATACCCAGATCCCTGGTGATGAAACCCGTTGGGGTAGTTTTGATATGTTGCGGGATAAAACCAACAATGATGTACATACGCTGTTGGAAGATGTAGCAAAGGGAAAACACAACGCGGGCTCCAAAGAGCAAATGGTTGGTGACTTATATAAGAGCGGCATGGATTCGGCGGCTATTGACAAAGCTGGCATCACACCGTTAAAGCCGGTTTTAGACCGCATTGCTGCGATCAGTAATAAAGACGAGTTGATCGATGAACTGGCCCTCCAGTTTACCCAGGGGATTCATACCGTAATTTCCGGCTATGTAAGCCCCGATGATAAAGATGTAACCAAACAAATTGCCCAGTTCTGGCAAGGCGGTCTGGGACTTCCCTCTAAAGATTATTATACCGACAAGGATAGTATTTCGGTTAAAAACAGGGCGGCATATAAAGTGTATATCGCTACAATATTGAAGCTTACAGGACAAGATGAGGCGACTGCAAACAAGCATGCGGACGCCATCTTTGCACTGGAAAACACATTGGCCCAGGCTTCCCTAAGGCCCGCTGAAATGCGTGACCCCCAAAGACTGTATAATAAATATACCCCCGAAGCATTTACACAACAAACGCCTCAAATCAACTGGTCTGCATTCCTGGATAAAATTCAGATGAAAGGTCAGGATAGCTTTCTGGTAGCTGTTCCTAAATACTACCAGGAACTGTCCAGGCAGTTTAGCGCTACGCCCATTGAGCTCTGGAAGCAATACCTCACGTTTCACGTAGCCAGCGATATGGCACCCTATCTGAGCAGCGACTTTGACAAAGCACGCTTTGAATTTTATGGTAAAACCCTTAGCGGTCAAAAAGAACAACAAGCGCGCTGGAAAAGGGTGATGGGTGTTGTCAATGGATCTATTGGTGAACAATTAGGACAACTTTATGTGGATCACTTTTTCAAACCCGAAGCCAAAGCGCGCATGAAGGAACTGGTGAACAACCTGCAGGAGGCTTTTCGCGATCGTATTGCCAATCTGGACTGGATGAGTGATATTACCAAGCAGAAAGCCACTGCCAAACTCAATACATTTGTAAAGAAAATAGGCTATCCCGACAAATGGAGAGACTATTCCGGTCTTCAAATCGTACCCGACAATTATGTACAGAACATACTCAACGCTTCTGCTTTCGAATATCAATATATGATTAGCAAGTTAGGTAAACCTGTAGATAAAGCGGAATGGTTCATGACGCCTAATACCGTGAATGCCTACTATAACCCGGCCTTTAACGAGATTGTTTTCCCCGCAGCTATTCTCCAGTTCCCGTTCTTCGACTTCGATGCTGATGACGCCGTAAACTATGGTGGTATCGGCGCTGTAATCGGTCATGAAATGACCCATGGTTTTGACGACCAGGGTGCGCAATATGATGCCGATGGCAACCTGAAAAACTGGTGGACACCGGAGGATTCCATTGCATTTTCCCAACGTACAGGCATTGTGAAATCACAATTTGATGCTTATACTGTGCTGGGTGATGTGCCCGTAGACGGTTCGCTTACTTTAGGTGAAAACATTGCCGATCTGGGTGGTGTTACCATTGCCTACGAGGCATTCAAAAAAACCAAACAGGGACAGGGTGAAGAAAAAATTGACGGCTTTACACCCGATCAACGCTTCTTCCTGAGCTGGGCTCAGGTATGGCGTGGCGTTATTACCCCGGAAAGGGCCCGCCAGCTTATCAAAATCGACCCGCATGCACCCGGTGAATGGAGGTGCAATGGCCCATTAAGCAATTTTGAGCCATTCTACAAAGCGTTTAATGTAAATGAAGGTGATCAAATGTGGCGTCCGGACAGCGTTCGTGCTAAGATTTGGTAATGGACATTACAAACTAAATATGGTTAAGAGCTGCCTTCTTCCCTGGAGGCAGCTCTTCTCTTCCCGGGTAGGAAAAAAAAGACGATGCCTGGCTAAAATAGAAAAGTCCCTGAGCTATAGGCCTTAGGGACATTTCTTTACCGGAACTGAAGTGCTTCCGGCATCTGTACTCTGTACTAAAATGTATTACATCATATTAGGCTTTACAATCAGGAAGTAAATCACGCCTAAAACAATCAGGGAAATTACCGTTACCAGCATAGCAATCGTATTGCGGTAGCCTTTATTGATCGCCTTCATTTTATGCAACTCACCCAGGTTGTTAATCAGGTTCTCAATTCTTGAGAACGCGCTTTCTCCTTTTATAACATAGTCATAAGCACCATATTTCATCGTATCAATGGCTACGTCAATCTTATCCTGCCCGGAAAGTACAATAACCTGCGACTCAGGATGGGCATCCTTGATCAATTTAAGTACCTCTACCCCATTCTTCGCATCTTTTTTATGTGCGCTCAGGTGATAATCCAATACGATAATTTCCGGATTGAGGTGCATGTTTTGAAGGGCATCTTCGCCATTTTCAAATATCTTGGTTTCAAAGAGAAATCTTTCGTTGAGATAGTCTTTCAGCATCTCGTTCTGAATGGGTTCGTCATCAACGAGAAATAGATAGCGCTTGGATTTGGTAGCCATTAAATTGTGTTTTTAGATGCGAAAGATAAAAATATTTTATGGTTTTTGCAAGCAAGTCAGGCAATAGCTTGCCTTAATTCTTCAAATGCCTTTCTGCATAATTGCTCCAGTTTGGTTACCAGATCGGGCAGCCGGTCTGTATGCGCAGATTGCCCTGCCGATTGCTCGATCAAAAAGATATTACTCACGTCTTCTTTAATACCCATATACCCTAGCTGCGGTTTCATAGAATGGGCCGCTACTTTAAGCGTCTCATAGTCTTCTGCTGCCAGCGCCGTTTTGATCTTTTCCAGGAGCTTAGGACCGTTATCCAAAAACATTTCTACGTACTTCTTCTTCTTTTCTATATTCCCACTTGTAAACTGGTTCAGAAAATTCATGTCCGTCACCACCTCCGGCAGTTTACCGGCTGCCTTGTCGCTTTCATGCACATCATCGCGTGGCGCATCATTTACGCCGCTCAGCACATGCGCCATCTTAAGCATCAGGTCTTCGGCAAGAAAAGGTTTGGAAATGTATCCATTCATACCCACGTCCATATAATGCTGTACATCTTCTTGTAATACATTAGCCGTCATGGCTATTATCTTCGTATTCTTCTTTTCGTCCTTGAGCCTGGTACGGATGTACTTGGTGGCCTCCACCCCGTTCATAATGGGCATCTGAATGTCCATGAGTACCAGGTCATAGCTGTTTTGTTGTATTTGCTGAACCGCGACCTGGCCATTTATGGCAATGTCAATACGGATATCGGGCAACAGGCCTTTTAGTGTGTCCTCTGCCACCATGCGGTTAAATTCATTGTCTTCTACCAGCAATATGTGCAGGTTCCGGAGTTTTGCTTTTACCGCTTCGGTAATCTTTTCGGGTCGGTTCACAGGATCCTGCTCTGCTGATACTTCCAGCGTCAGGGATACGCTAAAGGTGGTACCCTTATCCAGTTCACTGTGCACTACAATTTCTCCCCCCATCAGGTCTACCAGCTGTTTGGAAATGGTAAGTCCCAGCCCGGTTCCGCCAAATTTCCTGGCCGTATCTGTACCGGCCTGGGTAAAGGACTCAAAGATTTTTTCTACGTAGTCTTTAGAGATGCCAATTCCTGTATCCACCACATCGAACCGTAGTGATACGCGACCATGTTCGCTCCTCAACAGCTTGCATTCCAGGGCTACATATCCCTTATCTGTAAATTTAAATGCATTACCTACCAGGTTGATCAATATCTGATTGATGCGCGAGGGGTCACCCATAAGCCTGTCCGGGAGCTTGTCATCTATGTGTAGTTTAAAACGCAATTGCTTTTCATCAGCTTTAACCTGTAACATTTCGTACAGGCTTTGCACCAGTTCCCGCAGGGAAAAATCAATATGCTCAATGGTAATTTTACCGGCTTCGATTTTAGAAAGATCCAGGATGTCATTGATAATCACCAGGAGATTCTCGGCACTCTGGTTAATACCATTCAGGTATTTCATCTGGTCGGGTCGTGGCTGCTGCTCCAGCAGCAAGCGGGCCATGCCTACGATGGCATTCATGGGCGTCCGTATCTCGTGGCTCATATTGGCCATAAATTGTTGCTTTAGCCTGGCCGTGCTCTGTGCCACTTCTTTTTCCTTCTTGGCAACCTCTATCTGGTTTTTAATCTGGAGGTTGCGTAGCTTGTTGAGGGTAGCCTGCTGAAATATCTCTTCCTTTAACTTCTCAAAGGCACGCAAATGATAAAAGGCCTTGGGTATATTACCCATCTTATCATAAAGGTCCGACATGAATTCATGAATACTCATCAGGTCATGTCTTCTCAGGGAATCTTTGGCCAGGTCATAAGCTTCTTCGATATTGTCCAGCGCTTTCCTAAAGTCGCCTTGCTTCGCATATACCCTGCTCAGGTAGAACTCCGACACAATCTCTGCTTCCGGGCTTTCCAGTTCTTTAGCTAAATGGAGTGCGCTGTCCAGGTATTCCTTAGCCAGGCCGAGCTGCCCCAGCTGATAATGTACCTTCCCCATGCCCGTCTGGGCAATGGAGTAGGTTTGTGTATTATTGTCTGTAATGACGAGTGTACGCTTAAAATAATGGAGCGCCTCCTGAAATTCCCCTTTTTTAAAGTAGATATCACCTAGGGTAATATATATGGTGGCGAGCCTGTTGTTGTCATCATAACTTTCAAAAATGGGTTTGCATTTCAGGGCATACTCCAGCGCCGTATCATGATCGCCCAGATCATAGTAAAGATTGGAAATATTGGTCAGGTTAATGGTCTGGTTCAGTTCATTACCCAGTAATTCGTTAATTTCTAAAGCAGCTTCAAAATTTTGCAAGGCATTGGACAGGTCGCCCAGATTGCGGTATATGCGGCCAAAATTATTCAGCACTTTAGCCTTGAGTGGTTCGTCGTTAATTTCCTGGGCTATTACCAGTGCTTCTGTAAGCATATCCAGGCCATCTTCATATTCCCCCATCAACCAGTAACACGCCCCTTTGTGGTTAAGGCCATTGCCCTTGCCGTTATAATAATTGATCTCCTCCGAGCGCTCAATGATTTCTTCGGCCATCAGCATAGCACGCTCCGGATCATCACTCCTGATCTCAAGGGTCATTTCCGTAAGCAGGTCTATTTTATCGACTTCGGTATCTGCCTCCTCATACTTCTTCTTCAGTTGTTGGTAACGCGGGGTATCCATAATTTCATCCGTCCTTTAGGGTGTAAGTTTGAAGATAAGCAAAAATAGGAGTAACCGGCAACATAAAGAAAACAGATATCGTGTGCTGATGCCTGTTCAAATTTATGCAGAACCGTTACATTTGTGCTTTTTCATGCTTATCCACACATGGCCTAATATTTTTAATATATGAACCATCAGGTTATCCTGCTTACCATTGTACTTTCCTATTTTCTGCTGCTACTGGCTGTAGCTTATTATACTTCAAGAGGCAGCAACAATGAATCTTTCTTTGTAGGCAACCGCAGCAGTAAATGGTGGTTGGTGGCCTTTGGCATGATAGGCACCTCGCTCTCGGGCATGACCTTCATTTCCGTACCCGGCACCGTAGGTAATGGTGGTGCATTTAACTACTTCCAGGTGGTCCTGGGTTACTGGATAGGTTATTTTATTGTGGCCTATGTGCTGTTGCCGGTGTATTACCGCATGCAGCTTACCTCCATTTATACCTACCTGGAAAAGCGCCTGGGACTTAATGCCCATAAAACAGGAGCTGCTTTTTTCCTGCTATCACGCACTCTGGGTGCTACCCTCAGGCTGTACCTGGTGATTAAGGTGCTGGAAATTTTTGTATTGAAAGACCTGGGCATTTCCTTTGAAGTAACGGCTGTTGTCATTCTCGTGTTGATCTTACTTTACACGTATAAAGGCGGGGTGAAGACGATTGTATGGACAGATACCCTTCAAACTACCTTTATGCTGCTGGCACTTGTGGTGAGTTTGTTTTACATTTCAAGTCTCCTGGGTTACAGCATCAGCGAATCCTGGGTGGCCATTAAAGAAGCCAAGCTCACCCGGGTATTTACTACCGATTTCAATTCGGGCAACTTTTTTGTAAAACAAATACTGGGAGGGGCTTTTATTACCATTGCCATGACCGGCCTTGACCAGGAAATGATGCAGAAAAACATCAGTGTGAGCAACCTCAAGGATTCCCAAAAAAACATGGTGGTGATGGGCACCCTGCAGATGGTTGTTGTGTTTATTTTCTTATTTTTAGGAGGTATCCTGGCCTTGTATGCACAGTCGCAAGGCATGGCCGTTAAGGGCGATGATCTGTTTCCTGCCATTGCCATACAAAGTGGTCTGCCTTTTGCGCTTACCGTGTGTTTTATGATCGGGCTTATATCCGCACTGTTTCCCAGCGCCGATGGTGCTTTGACGGCACTTACCTCCTCATTTTGTATCGACATCCTGGGTATGCAAAAAAGCAAGGCCTGGAGCGAAAAGAAAAAAACCAGAATACGCCTCACGGTGCACAATATCTTTGCCCTGGTCTTCCTGCTCTGCGTCTTTTTTTTCCGGGAGGTAGATAACGGGTCCCTGATCGACATCCTACTTAAGCTGGCAGGATTTACATATGGCCCGCTTTTGGGTTTGTTTGCCTTTGGCATTCTTACCAAACGGGCGGTGGCGCCAAAAATGCCATTTGTCTTGTCCCTATTGGCCTTATTCCTTACACTGGCGCTCGATATTGTCAATAACTACCAATGGTACTTACCAAAAGTCAATTTTGATCCGGAAACAGCGCAATGGCTGCAGCAGGTAGCGACGAGTATATTCGGGGACTACAAGATTGGCATTGAATTGCTCATTATCAATGCGGCAATCACTTACCTGTTGCTGTTTATCTTTTCCCGAAAAGACAAATATCCTGTAACAAAATAGGGCCCTGAAGGGCCGAATAGAGGTTAGCAGTGGTCTGTGGACTGCTCAGGGACACTTACAAATGATTTCATAACCGTTCTGGTGCAATGGTTGCAATTCGGGCAAAAGTTCGTTCAAAGACAGCCATTCTGCCGATAGTAATTGCTCCGCGTAAGCTATTTTGAACCTCGACTGGCCGGGGCTTAAGCTGTCTATCAGCTCAGCTATTTCCATTGTTTCCTGGAGAAATTCGGGAAGATTAGCTTCAAAACTGATAAAAGGAATGGATGTACTCAATCCTTTCATCACCTGGAGTTCGAGTCCTTCCACATCAACTTTCAAATAGAACGGCCTGCCATGCTCCCGAATCAGGCTGTCTAAGGTAGTGATGCTTACCTCGTAGTGCTCTTTAAAGTGTGCACTGTTATGCGCAAAAGCCTGGTCATTTTGCTCCAGGGTTGCTGCCCATTTATCACTCAGGGTATTGTAGCCCGATCGGTATTCCTGAATATGTAGGATCATACTTCCTTCCTTATCGGACAGCCCTTTCTGCACTATGGTCACCCGTTCGTCTGCTCCAAACCGGTACCGGAGGGTCTCCAGTGATTTCCGCTCCGGCTCCACGCACACCACCTTACACCCCAAGCGCAGTAAGGCATTGGTCTTATTCCCTTTATTGGCACCCACATCAAAAACCAGGGCGTCCTGTAATGCACCAGCGGGCAGAAAGGACTTAAAAAAGGAAATATTGCGCGCCGTCTTACGGGTCTTCCATTCTACGACAGCATCAGTAAAAGGATGAAATCTAATCTGATTGTAATAAGCGGATTGTATAATTTTTCGTTCGAAAAAATTCATGCATGTATGTATTTGATATAAGGCAATTTACTTCTGCTACATGTTACTGTAGTAACGTAGCACGCCTCGTGCCTTTCCCAAAACCAAGCGGCGCCATACATTAATCATCAATTGTGGCATTAATACCCCTGTCGATTAATGCCTCACACATGACCCGAAGGGTATCGAAGTCGCCTTTTTTAACGGCATACTTGCCTTGATGGTGAATCAGCAGGGCCGCTTGCTCCGCTTGTTCATAACTATGGTGGCAAATGTCCACCAGGCTTTCTATCACCCAGTCAAATGTATTTACCTCATCATTCCATATGATCAGGTGGCGCATTTGGTCCTTATCGGTTAATACGGCCAGGTCTTCCTGCTGTTCCCAACGTGTACCGAGTTGGATAGTTGCTGTGCCTTTCATCGCCATGTGTGTTTTATACCATTAAGAAGATACAAAATTACAAAATGCCACTTTTACGACCTAAAAGTTTTCTTTTTCTTTGCATCATGAAAGGCCCTCAGGAATTTAAAAAGAAGAGCATGAGCGCGCTCAACCGGATGAGTGCGGAAGAAAAAAAGAATAGTCCTCACTTTCCGGTATGGCTGTTACTGGATGATGTGCGGAGTATGCATAATGTGGGCGCCGCTTTCAGAACCGCCGATGCATTTAAGATACAAGGCATTACATTATGTGGCTATACGCCTCGCCCACCTCACCGCGACATTCACAAAACGGCCTTAGGCGCCACAGAAACGGTCGACTGGCAATATGAAGCAGATATTACCACGGCTATCCGATCCTTGAAACAGGCAGGGTATGCCATCTTTGCTGTGGAGCAGGCCTTTGGCAGTCTCAACCTGAAAGAGATGGGCGCACCGGCGTCAGCGAAAATGGCCTTTATTTTTGGCAATGAAGTTACCGGCGTCAGTGATGCTGCCCTGGCCTTGTGTGATGCCTGCGTGGAGATCCCCCAATGGGGCAGCAAGCATTCCCTGAACGTATCTGTAAGCATGGGGATTGTGCTTTGGGAGGCCGTAAAAAACAGGAAATAACCTAAGAAGGGTTGCTGCATGAGACGCAACAACCCTTCGATATTTTTGACACTATATCTTTCGTTAGCCGATTATTCTGCTTCCGCCACTACTTCCTTCACTTCAGGTATCATACGCTTCATCATACCTTCAATACCCGATTTTAAGGTGATCATTGAAGAAGGACAACCGGAGCAGCTGCCCTGTAACATAAGGTTCACAACACCTTTATCATATC